>JBDWKL010000041.1 GCA_039973685.1 Hyphomicrobiales bacterium | reverse complement strand
TCGGTGGTCAGCGCTTCGGTGAGATGGAAGTGTGGGCACTTGAAGCATATGGCGCTGCATACACCTTGCAAGAAATGCTCACAGTCAAATCTGATGACGTGGCAGGCCGGACTAAGGTTTATGAAGCAATCGTTCGTGGTGACGACACATTTGAAGCGGGTATCCCGGAAAGCTTCAACGTGCTCGTCAAGGAGATGCGCTCTCTCGGCCTCAACGTTCAACTCGAAAGTTCAATCGAAGTTGACGAAGACGGCATGGAAATTGAGCACGAGCCTAGCGAACCAGCCGAATAGGACAAAGCGTCAGCGTCAGGCGGTTTTATTGAAAGCTGCCTGACACCCCGTTTTTCGGAAAGCGCCGAACATCTAATAAAGATGTCGCAGTCTTTCCATCAAGGGCCAAGCCCAAAGGAAGAAGCAATGAATCAAGATCTTGCACACGTCTTCAGTCCAACTACGCCGACTCAAACTTTTGATCAAATTAAGATCACAATCGCCAGTCCGGAAAAAATTCGTTCATGGTCATTTGGTGAAATCAAAAAGCCAGAAACCATCAACTATCGTACATTCAAGCCTGAAAAAGATGGCCTCTTCTGCGCCCGTATTTTTGGCCCAGTAAAAGACTACGAATGTCTTTGCGGCAAATACAAGCGCATGAAATACAAAGGCGTCATCTGTGAAAAATGTGGCGTTGAAGTAACCTTGCAGCGTGTACGCCGTGAGCGCATGGGTCACATCGACCTTGCTGCTCCAGTTGCACACATTTGGTTTTTGAAATCACTCCCATCCCGTATCGGTCAGCTTCTTGATATGACGCTGAAAGGTTTGGAACGCGTTCTTTACTTCGAAAACTTCGTTGTGACAGAGCCGGGCCTAACACCGCTTACTGAATATCAGTTGATGTCTGAAGAAGAATTCATGCAGGCGCAAGACGAGTATGGCGTGGATTCATTCACTGCCATGATTGGTGCTGAAGCGATTAAAGAAATCCTCGCATCTCTCGACCTTGAGCAGCTTGCGATTGATCTTCGTCAAGAGATTGCTGAATCAACAACTGAGCTTAAGCCTAAGAAATTGGCTAAGCGTCTTAAAGTGGTTGAAGCTTTCATCGAATCTGGCAACCGCCCAGAGTGGATGATCATGGACATCGTTCCTGTGATCCCGCCAGATCTTCGCCCATTGGTTCCACTAGATGGCGGCCGTTTCGCAACGTCTGACCTTAACGACCTTTATCGTCGTGTGATCAACCGGAACAACCGCTTGAAGCGTCTGATTGAACTTCGTGCACCAGACATCATCATTCGTAACGAAAAACGTATGTTGCAAGAGTCTGTTGATGCGCTGTTTGATAATGGCCGTCGTGGTCGTACGATCACTGGTGCTAACAAGCGTCCGCTGAAATCACTTTCAGATATGCTGAAAGGTAAGCAGGGTCGTTTCCGTCAGAACTTGCTCGGTAAACGCGTTGACTATTCTGGTCGTTCCGTGATCGTGACTGGTCCAGAGCTTAAGCTTCACCAATGTGGTTTGCCGAAGAAAATGGCGCTTGAGCTCTTCAAGCCGTTCATCTATTCGCGCCTTGATGCGAAGGGCTATTCTTCAACTGTTAAACAGGCGAAGAAACTGGTTGAAAAAGAAAAGCCGGAAGTTTGGGATATCCTCGATGAGGTTATTCGTGAGCACCCAGTTCTCTTGAACCGTGCGCCAACACTTCACCGTCTTGGCATTCAGGCATTTGAGCCTGTGTTGATTGAAGGTAAAGCGATCAACCTGCACCCGCTTGTTTGTTCAGCCTTTAACGCTGACTTTGATGGTGACCAAATGGCGGTACACGTACCGCTTTCACTTGAAGCACAGCTTGAAGCACGTGTTTTGATGATGTCGACGAACAACATCTTGCACCCTGCGAATGGTCAGCCGATCATCGTTCCTTCACAGGATATGGTTCTCGGTCTCTACTATCTCTCAATCGTTGCAGAAAACGAGCCGGGTGAGGGGATGGCATTCTCAGACATGGGTGAAATTCTCCATGCGCTGGATAACAACGTCATCACGCTTCACACGAAAATTCGTGGTCGCTACAAGTCTGTTGATGAAGAAGGCAATCCAACGTCTGAAATCTTCGACACAACTCCAGGCCGCATGATCATCGGTAATTTGCTTCCTAAGAACGCAAAAGTACCATTTGATATTTGTAACCAAGAGATGACGAAGAAAAACATCTCAACCATGATCGATCAGGTCTACCGTCACTGCGGTCAAAAAGACACGGTGATCTTCTGTGACCAGATCATGTCACTTGGTTTCCGTAACGCTTGTACGGCTGGTATTTCGTTCGGTATGGATGACATGGTTATTCCAGACTCGAAATACACAATGGTTGACGACACAGAAGCACTCGCCTCTGAATTCGAACAACAGTATCAAGACGGCCTGATCACCCAAGGTGAGAAGTACAACAAAGTCGTTGATGCGTGGGCGAAATGTACAGATAAGATCGCTGACGAAATGATGGGCGAAATTAAAGCCGTCAAGTTCGATGAAGATGGTCGCCAAAAACAGATGAACTCTGTTTACATGATGGCTCACTCAGGCGCTCGTGGTTCACCAAAACAAATGCGTCAGCTTGCTGGTATGCGTGGATTGATGGCGAAACCGGATGGTTCGATCATCGAAACACCGATCACGTCGAACTTTAAAGAAGGCCTGACAGTGATGGAGTACTTCAACTCCACGCACGGTGCCCGTAAAGGTTTGGCTGATACAGCGCTTAAAACAGCTAACTCAGGTTACCTCACTCGTCGTCTTGTTGACGTTGCTCAAGATTGCATCATCAACGAAGAAGATTGTGGCACTGAAAATGGTCTGACAATGCAGCCAATCGTGGATAGCGGTCAGGTTGTGGCGTCTATCGGTAGTCGCGTTCTCGGTCGTTTCACGGCTGATCCGGTTAAAGATCCAGTCTCTGGCGAAATCATCGTCGAGAAAGGCATCTGTATTGATGAGAATGATGTTGTTGCGATCGAAGCGGCAAACGTTCAATCAATCCGTATCCGTTCAGTTCTAACATGCGAAACCAAGATTGGTGTTTGCGGAACTTGTTACGGTCGTGACTTGGCTCGCGGTACTGCGGTTAACATGGGTGAGGCTGTTGGCGTTATTGCTGCTCAGTCCATCGGTGAGCCTGGTACACAGCTTACAATGCGTACGTTCCACGTTGGTGGTACAGCGCAGGTTGTTGATAGTTCATTCCTTGAAAGTAACTTTGAAGGCACCATCAAAGTCAAAAACCGCAATGTGGTTCGCGACTCTGAAGGCAAGACCATTGTTATGGGTCGTAACATGTCTCTCATCGTTATTGACGGTGACGGAACAGAACGTGCGGTTCACAAGGTAAACTACGGTGCTCGTATCTTCGTTGATGAAGGCGATAGCATTAAAGCTGGCGACCGTATGGCTGAATGGGATCCATACACACGTCCAATCATCACAGAAGTTTCTGGTGTTATTGGCTTTGAAGACCTTGTTGAAGGCGCGTCTGTTACAGAAACAACAGATGAAAGCACAGGCATCACCAAACGCGTGGTTACAGACTGGCGCTCAAACAGCCGCAATGCTGATTTGAAACCAGCTATCGTAATCCACAAGGATGATGGCACAGTGGAAACATTGGCTCGCGGTTCAGATGCTCGCTATCTGCTTTCAGTAGATGCGATCCTCTCAGTCGACCTCGGCGCTAAGATCAATGCCGGTGACGTGCTTGCACGTGTTCCAATGGAAAGTGCGAAGACGAAAGATATTACCGGTGGTCTGCCACGGGTTGCTGAACTCTTCGAAGCACGTCGTCCAAAAGATCACGCTGTGATTGCTGAAATCGACGGTACAATCAAATTCGGTCGCGACTATAAGAACAAGCGTCGCATCGTGATTGAGCCACATGAAGAAGGTGCAGAAAATTCTGAATACCTTATTCCAAAAGGCAAGCCGTTCCACTGGCAAGAAGGTGACACCATCGAGAAGGGTGAATACATCCTAGATGGCAACCCAGCGCCACACGACATCCTTGCCATTAAAGGTGTTGAAGCACTAGCGGCATACCTCGTGAATGAAATTCAGGAAGTGTACCGTCTGCAAGGTGTGACCATCAACGATAAGCACATTGAGACGATTGTTCGTCAAATGCTGCAAAAAGTTGAGATCACAGATCCAGGTGACAGTGATTACCTCAAAGATGAGCAAGTTGATCGCACAGAACTTCGTGCAGCTAACGAAAAACTCGTCGATGAAGCACGCACACCGGCTCAGGGAACGCCAGTTCTTCTTGGTATCACCAAGGCAAGCTTGCAGACCCGCTCGTTCATCTCTGCCGCGTCGTTCCAAGAAACGACACGGGTTCTTACAGAGGCAGCCGTTGCTGGTAAGATTGATACACTCGACGGTCTTAAAGAGAACGTCATCGTGGGTCGTCTCATCCCAGCAGGTACGGGTGGCACAATGAATGAAGTCCGTCAGGTTGCTGGTCGTCGTGATGATCTCATCATCGATGCACAACGCAAAATGTCTGGCGTTGGTGAAGCCGAAACAATGCTTTCTGACATGCGTGATGCAGAAGCAGAAGAGCCTGCTGAATAATCAGCCTCTTCACTGTTGAAATTTAAGAACGCGGGCTGCAAGGCTCGCGTTTTTTCGTTGCACGGTTTGGTTCTATTGCTACCTTGGACAGAAGGTAGGAGGGGCGGTCGATCGTGCAATATCACCAAGACGGATTTAGAACAGGCAATCCGAGGATTGCCAAGGCGCTTGATAAAAGCGCGAAGCCTGCAAGCCACGTTGACGTGCTGATTGTTGGCTGTGGTCCGGCAGGACTAACGCTTGCAGCCCAACTCTCAGCATTCGACGACATCTCCTTCCGCATTGTTGACCAAAAGTCAGGCCCGCTCGAAGTCGGACAAGCCGACGGTATCGCCTGCCGCTCTATGGAAATGTTTGAGGCCTTTGGTTTTGCAAGGCGTGTGGAGGAAGAAGCCTATTGGGTCAATGAAACCAGCTTTTGGCGACCAAATGATGCAGGCGTAATTGGTCGAACAGAGCGCATTCAAGACGTGGAAGATGGCCTCTCAGAATTCCCACACACGATTTTAAGCCAAGCCCGCATTCATGATTTCTACCTCGACGTGATGAAGAACAGCGGACACCGTTTAGAGCCGGAATATAATCGTCGCTTGGTAACGTTGGAAAAGACGGATGAGGCAGACTATCCAGTCACCGCGGAATTTGAATGCCTCGATGAACCCAACAAAAGCGAAACAATTCGCGCCCGATATGTGGTTGGATGCGACGGTGCACGCAGTGAGGTGCGCCGTTCGCTCGGGCTCAAGCTACAAGGCGATTCCGCGCGTCAGCTTTGGGGGGTGATGGATGTTTTAGCGGTCACCAATTTCCCTGATGTCCGCCTCAAGTGTGCGATCCAATCAGCAAACAACGGCAGTCTTCTCATCATCCCGCGTGAAGGTGGGTTCATGGTGCGCATGTATATTGAGCTTGATGAACTGGCCGAGAATGAGAGAGCGGCAGATCGCAATGTGACGTCAGATGCATTGAT
>JBDWKL010000040.1 GCA_039973685.1 Hyphomicrobiales bacterium | reverse complement strand
TCTGCCCAACGATCCAAAGGGGAGCGGGCAAAGGAGGCACGCATCCGTCAGGTCGCAAACGCAGGTTACAGCGCAATTCGGGCGACCTCTAGGTCACCGTAACCCGTTTGACGCCGTTCAAAAGCAAGACCAAGTGTTTTGGCGGCCTCTTTGGCTTTTTGTGTCAAAGCTGGATCATCGGTTTGCGCCTGATAAACCAGCTTTTCATAATTGCCGAAATACATATCACGAAGCTCGGGATGGCGATCTAAACCCATCGGTTTAATCACGAAGGCTTCAAACTGGCGGACCAAAAAATCCGTCAAATAAAACGCGGTAAATTCACTTTCACTTTGACCCTCAAATCTTTGATTTCCCTCAAAAAAACTATAACAGTGAGGGCCTGAAATCATCTTAACACCTAACGTGTCACAGGCGGCTTGAAGCAACCCGCCGGTCCCACAATCTGCGTAAACAATAAAGATCTCGTCATAATTGGCCCGGTGTTTTTTAACGGCGTCTTGAACGGCCTCAGTTATTTTTTCCGGATACAGGTGAAGCTTTGCAGGCAAGCAGGTCAGATCCATGTGAGACCATCCATTTACCTTCTTAAGGTCTAAAATCTCACGCGCCAAAGCCCCGCAGGCGATCAAAAGAATGCGACCCGTTGCCAGATCGTTTAGGCCTGTCTCTGTTAGCTCTGTGTCGTTGATTTCATTCATCTTAACACCTTATGAAGAAGGCCCGCTCCGAATTATTCGCAACAGGCCCGTTTTTCAAATTTGTAACAGCTTTTGGGCCTTAGGCGGACAGTTGATTGTGCTTGCGATCCATGAACTCTTTGGCGGTTTCGACCGCAACAGCCGCGTCACGACAATAGGCATCTGCGCCAATCGCTTTGCCAAATTCTTCGTTCAGGGGGGCGCCACCAACAAGAACAACATAGTCGTCACGAATACCTTGTTCGATCATCGTGTCGATCACGACTTTCATATAGGGCATCGTCGTAGTGAGTAGGGCGGACATCCCGAGAATGTCGACTTCGTCGTCTTCCATCGCTTCTAGATAGGCTTCGACCGCGTTGTTGATGCCCAGATCGACCACCTCAAAACCGGCACCTTCCATCATCATGCCAACAAGGTTCTTTCCGATATCGTGGATGTCGCCTTTGACAGTGCCAATTACCATCTTACCAACACGTGGTGCACCAGTTTCTGCCAGCAATGGCTTGAGGATAAACATGCCCCCCTTCATTGCATTGGCTGCTAAAAGAACCTCGGGAACGAACAAGATCCCGTCACGGAAATCTGCGCCAACAATGGTCATGCCGCCAACAAGCGCCTTGGTCAAAACATCGTAGGGTGCCCAATCACGCGACAACAAAATGTTCACACCTTCTTCGATTTCCTCTTTGAGGCCATCGTAAAGGTCGTCAAACATTTGTTGAACAAGTTCTTCGTCGTCCAGTTCAGACAGGATGATATCGTCTTCATCTGACATGTTATTTCCTTCCGTGAGGGTGGGAATACCCTATCGTTTCTTCTCTTTTGTCAGAATGTCGCGGGGTCACTTTTCGATTTGCGACATTGATCGTGCTATGCGCGACCAAAAACTGAATTTCGTGGGCGTAATGCTGTCTTCTCAAGAAAGCAGGCGGGTAATTCGGTTAAAGATCTAATCTAAAACCGAATTTAGCGCCCTTAACTTGCGCGGCGACGATTACGACGCGTGCGCCGTGGTTCTGCGGTGTCGTCACCTGTGCCATCTGATGCGGACGTGAATGCGCCAAGCTTGGCTGTGATTTCATCCAATGAGGGACGTTCGGTCATGACGCGCGTGTCCAATGCCTCGCGCATTGCCCGCAAGTGCTCGGGCATTGTGCCACAACATCCACCGATGATTTTTGCACCACAAGCGCGTGCCATAACGGCATAATCTGCCATCAATTCTGGTGTGCCATCATAGTGGATATGACCTTCGACGTATTTGGGGATGCCTGCATTGCCTTTAGCGACGATCGGCACCTCATTGTCTTGCGCGGAGAACCCTAAGATCGTGCGCAAAAGATCAGAAGAACCAGTGCCACAATTTGCGCCATAGGCGAGTGGGGTATTTTCAATATCACTGACCATTTTGACCATATCTGCGCTTGTGACACCCATCATGGTGCGACCGGCTGTGTCAAAGCTCATGGTACCAACCCAGTCGATGCCTGCGAGGGCGAAACCTTCGGCTGCCGCGCGGTATTCTTCTGGTGCAGAGATGGTTTCGACCCAAGCCACATCAGCGCCACCGGCTTTAAGCCCATCAGCAGTTTCGTGGAACATTTCCACGGCCAATGCATGCGTCAACTCGCCAACGGGTTCCATGATTTCGCCTGTAGGGCCAACAGAACCGGCAACAACAACTTTGTGGCCCGCTTGATCCGCGATGTCGCGCGCGATTTCCGCTGAGACGCGGCTCAATTCATGGGCGCGTTTTTCTGCGCCGTGCAATTTCAGGCGCGAGGCATTTGCGCCAAAAGAGTTGGTGAGAAAAATATCACTACCAGAGTCGACGGCACCACGGTAAAGCGTGCGGATTTTTTCAGGTTCGTCCGTGTTCCACATCTCAGGAGCATCACCCGACATCAAACCCATATTAAATAGGTTCGTTCCCGTCGCCCCATCGGCCAACAAGGCCCCTTTTTCTTCGAGAAGCTTAATAAGGATATTGGTCATAGTGCACGCCTCAAATCTGACTTTGATGTTGCTGTGTCATGACGCACGTCTTGAAGCCAGTTCATAATATTCATCAAAGTTATGAATTTCGTGTGGTTTCGATGCGGGGATGGGATCAGGTGCATGAACTTCACGTGTGATGTCAGTCAATCCTGTGACCAACCCCCACGGTGTTGGTGCTGCTGCGTATCGCGGTTCCCATTTGGGCGCGAACGTTGATTTGAATTGGCGCAAACCAGTTCCGCCAGCTTTTACAACAGCTTGACGAGCGGCCCATCGGAAAAACCCGCTTGCGGGATCGGGGCAAGCAGGGGTGGATGCCAGATTAACACGGGGTATCCCAGCACGTGCAGCCGCTGATATACCAGCGTGAACCAAAGCATGCATTGTTCCATCTGGTATGATGTCAATGTGGCGCATCAAATCCAGACACCATTCATTTTTACCTTTTTGAAAGCTGACAAAGGCGCAAAGGTGGCCATTAACATGGGCGCGGGCGATAAAGTGATGGCGCAGGTAATCGATTTCAAAACGCCCCATTGTGCCGCCTCGTGCATGCCCATGAGCTATTTGCCATTGTTCGTCGACGTGTTGCATTTGAGACCACGGGAATTGGGTGTCGACCTCAATCATTAGGTCGGATTTCTGCGCGTTACGCAGTTTCCGCCGCAAGCTGCGCAGCTTTGGCGTTTCAAGAGTGAAGCTTTGCGTGCAAATGATGGCATCGTCGTACATATGGATCATCGACCACTTAAACTTGCGCAAGACGGCGGCGTTTCGGGCGTTGCATTTATAGATGAAAGCGGTTTTTCCCAAAATCGCGGCTTCGGTTTTTAATGCGCATACAGTTGCCGCCATCGATCCTGTGACTGGATTGCAAAACGATGTGACAGTCTGCGGTGTTGGCCAAAGTGCACATGCGCCGTCTGACGTTGCCAAAATGCACCCACCGTTTTGCGCTATAATTTGATGGTCTGCTTGGCCCGTGGTTTCAAGCCACGTTTGTTGTATGGGTTGCCGTCGGGGAGCTGTTTTTAACGGCTTCATCAGCGCAAGGGACGCTCCAAAGGCGGGTAAGGCGTAATAGATAATACGAAACGCTATAATGCTCCCAAGTATCTCACCTGAGGGAATTTGTGGCAGTAAGCCAAGCATCATTAGCTCAAAGGGACCAACGCCGCCCGGGGTATTCGATAAAAGTGCTGTGCCAAGTGCAAGCATGAATAAGGGTAAGAAAATCAAAAACGATAAATCAATGTGGGTTGGCAATAACACAAACAATGCCGCAGCTGCGGCTGTTGTGTCGATTGAAGTCCAGAAAAGGATCGCCAGACTGCTCTGAAAGTTTGGAAAGCGAAACGTGTTTCCTCTCATTACAAATTTCGGCCATCGAAACATGGCTAGTAAGCCAAGGGGCGTAAGGCCAAATACGATCATTGCGGGCAGTTTTGTCCACGCAGGGGCAGGTAGAACAAGGCAAAGCAGCGAGGTAACAGCGAGCCAACACGGCATGAATGATAAGGATACAAAGGTCGACAGTTTAAGGGCTGTTGGCATCGTAATGTCCGGTAATATGCTTCAACGCGCAAGAGCGCCCGTAAAAACTCCAGCGCCTAGCGTTTGCCCCAGTGCGATAGAGGCCGTGCCGGACAAACGCGTTTGCCTTGGAGCGATACGCGTTTGGAAATGTTGATGAGCGACACCGTCATAACGCCCCACTGTCCATAAGCTTATTAGAGTAATAAGCAATCGCCAATCCCCAATTGACCCAATGAATACCAGTGATTTGGTTTGGGATACTCGCGAGCAGGTTTTGTGTGAGGTGGGGCAACAGCTCGGATAAACACCAACTCAAGATCACCAGCGGCACCCCGGCACGCAAGAAAAATTGGCAACGAAACTTGGCTTTAACCTTGTTTAGCATTCTTATTCCCCAAATTGACCCAAGATCGAGGTTAGTCGCTAAGCATCACTATGAAATTAACGGCTGAACAGCCTTTGGCCCAACTAAACGCAATAATGACTGTGAATTTCGGTGATTTTGTCTAAATTTGACGTTTGACTGAGGGAGAGACGTTTGACTGAGGGAGAAATGGGATCAATACCAGCTTTGAGAGCTGCGTAGCTTGCGACGCTCGGGTCCTTGCCTTAAGAGGGCGACATCAGAGAGGGACTCGGACCCTTTCCATTAGTTGAAAGGACGCCCATGGCCCGGCGCAACAAAATTTACGAAGGCAAAGCAAAGATCTTGTATGAAGGCCCAGAGCCCGACACGATCGTCCAGTACTTTAAGGATGATGCGACTGCTTTTAACGCACAGAAAAAAGATGTCATTGACGGTAAAGGCGTGTTGAACAACATGCTATCCGAATATTTCATGACCGGTTTGAAGCAGATTGGCGTGCCAAACCACTTTATCAAACGCCTCAACATGCGCGAGCAATTGTGCAAGTCCTGCGAAATTGTGCCGCTCGAAGTGATCGTGCGCAACTATGCAGCTGGTACGATGTCAAAACGTCTCGGCATTGAAGAGGGCAAGCAATTGCCACGTCCAATCGTGGAATACTGCCTGAAAGATGACAGCCTCGGCGATCCGTTGGTGTCTGAAGAGCACATCGCGGCTTTCGGTTGGGCAAGCCAGCAAGACATGGATGATATCCTAAGCCTTGCATTGCGGGTTAACGACTTTTTGTCAGGCGTTATGTTTGCTGTCGGAATCAAACTGATCGACTTTAAGATCGAAATCGGCCGTGTTTATGACGGTGATTTTCAGCGTTTGATCGTTGCAGACGAAATTAGCCCAGACAGCTGTCGTTTGTGGGATATCGAAACGGGTGAAAAGCTGGACAAAGATGTGTTCCGCCGCGACCTTGGTAACCTGTCAGATGCTTACACTGAAGTTGCGCGTCGTTTGGGTGTGTTGCCAAAGAACGCAACTCCAATTACGAAACCAACCCTTATCAACTGATCTTTGGTTGATAGGGCGTTTTTTAGAAAATGAAGATAGGGGCGAGAGCACTATGAAAGCTCGTGTACATGTGATGTTGAAAAATGGCGTGTTGGATCCACAAGGTGAGGCCGTGCGCCACGCTTTGGGTGCGATGGGTTTTGATGGCGTCAATGGCGTGCGTCAGGGAAAAGTTGTAGAACTCGACCTTGCCGACGGTTCAACCGAAGCTGATGTCGCACAAATGTGCGAGAAACTGCTCGCGAACACTGTGATTGAATCCTACAAGGTGGAGTTGCTCTGATGCATGCTGCGGTCGTTGTTTTTCCTGGATCGAACTGTGACCGTGACCTAGCGGTGGCCTTTGAGGCGGCGGGTGCCAAAGTTTCGATGGTTTGGCACAAAGACACCAAATTGCCTGAGGGTGTGGATATCGTTGGCGTGCCCGGCGGTTTCTCTTTTGGTGATTATCTGCGCTGTGGCGCAATTGCTGCAAATTCCCCGATCTGCAATGAAATCAAAGCACATACAGACCGTGGCGGTTACGCCGTGGGTATCTGCAACGGTTTTCAAGTTTTGACGGAAACCGGCATTTTACCGGGTGCTTTGCTGCGCAATGCAGGCCTGAAATACATCTGCAAGACCGTTGGTCTAAAGGTGAAAACGACAGCCAATGTGTTTACCGAAAGCTAC
The DNA here is from genome assembly GCA_039973685.1 of Hyphomicrobiales bacterium. Lineage (NCBI taxonomy): Bacteria > Pseudomonadati > Pseudomonadota > Alphaproteobacteria > Hyphomicrobiales > Hyphomicrobiales bacterium. The sequence goes on along the minus strand of JBDWKL010000040.1, from coordinate 1,158 downwards.
AATGTTGATGATGTGATCGATATTCCAATTGCGCACCACGATGGCAACTATTTTGCCGACGATGAGACCATTGCGCGTTTGCAAGGCGAAGATCGTGTTGCTTTCACCTACACCGAGAACCCGAATGGAGCTAAAGCCGATATTGCAGGCATCTTGTCTGCCAATGGCCGTGTCTTGGGTATGATGCCACATCCTGAACGCGCAGCTGATGCGGGGCATGGTGGCACAGACGGGCAGGCGTTGTTTCGCGCATTGTCTGGCGTTCTAACGCCTGCATGACTTGAGCCGCACGCGCCTTCGGTCTAAGTTCGTCCGATGGTAAGTGAACGCGTCCTCAAACAGAATAAAACGATCAGCTGGCGTGTCCGGCTGGCGTTGGTCATCCTTTTGGTACTTGCGGTTGTTACGGTTTCCATAACAAATCGCCTGTTAACCGATCGCTTCACCGAAACCACCAGAAACCGCGCCGAGCTGCGGCTTGCACTCTATTCAGGTAACCTTCGTTCAGAGTTGCGACAAAGCGCGATTGTGCCGCAATTGTTGGCGCGTGACCCGACATTGATCGGGGCTTTGAATTCGGCTGATTATTCACGCTCTACACAACGGCTGATTTCTTTTGTGGAAGAAATCGGTGCGGCCTCATTGGTTCTATTGGACAGCGATGGGCGTACTGTTGCTGCGACAGACCGTAATCATTTGGGCGAAAGTCACCGCAACGATGCATATTTTGTCAACGCGCTGCGCGGGCAGGGCACTATCTTTACGGTGGTTGAGCGCGGAACTGGTGGCTACGCTTTTCATTATTCACGCCGTGTTCAATCGGGCAATGAAGTGCTGGGTGTGATTTCCGTCGAGGTGGATCTACAAAAGTTCGAACGCGCATGGGCGGGTATCTCAGACGCTGTCATTGTGGAAAACAGCGAAGGGCAAATCATTCTTGCGACAGAACCCCGCTGGCGCGGGGGCACGGAAGACGAAGCACTGGCGAGACAAAACCCACAAAGCGCGATTGAGCGGGCCATTCGTGTCACGGCTGATTGGACCGCATTGCCAGCGGATGCCTACCTTCAGGGCGAAGCGGTGATGCGCCTTGAGAACCGCGTAGCATTTCGCGGGTGGCGTATCGTTTCGTTCACGACCTATGCGTCTGTTCGTGAG
>JBDWKL010000039.1 GCA_039973685.1 Hyphomicrobiales bacterium | reverse complement strand
CTTCGTCTTCTTCGTCATCTTTGGTCTCAGTATAAAGCGTCAAGAAACCATCAAAACGAACAACCGTACCAGAAGCACGAAGGTTAGCCGTTTGGCCATTACCTGTTGCCAAAATCTCGGCAGTGGTGCGTTCCATCTCGGCTGATGCCATTTGGCAAGCAATCGTCCGCTTCCAAATCAGGTCGTAGAGCTTGTACTGCTCTTCTTCCAGATATTGCTTCATCTCTTCAGGGCGGCGGAAAGCATCTGTCGGGCGAATGGCCTCGTGTGCTTCCTGTGCGTTTTTCAGCTTCGACTTATAAGTACGCGATGCTGCTGGCACATAACGGCCACCATAAGAAGATTGAATTTGATCGCGAATAGAGGTGATGGCTTCTGGTGCCAAATCCACACCATCGGTACGCATATAAGTAATAAGACCAGTTGTCTCACCACCAAGCGTGATGCCTTCATAAAGCCGTTGGGCCACTTGCATCGTGCGCTGAGCAGAAAAGCCGAGCTTGCGCGATGCTTCCATTTGTAGGGTAGACGTGGTGAACGGCGGATATGGGTTGCGCTTTTGCGGCTTGGCTTCAACGCTTTCTACCTTGAAGCTTGAGGCTTCCAGCATTGTTTTGATCGCGTTTGCTTCATCACCATTGTTGATATCGAGGCGTTGTTTCTTGTCGCCATTAAAAGCGGTGAGGCGGGCGTCGAAGGGTTTGCCTTCGCCGTTTTTCATATTGGCAATAATCGACCAATATTCTTGCGGATTGAAAACCTCAATCTCGCGCTCACGTTCACAGATAAGACGCAGAGCCACAGACTGCACACGGCCTGCAGAGCGAGAGCCCGGCAATTTGCGCCATAAAACAGGGGAGAGCGTAAAGCCAACCAAGTAATCAAGGGCACGACGAGCAAGATAAGCATCCACCAGCGGGGTATCCAGCTCACGTGGATTATCCATTGCTTCTAAGATCGCGTTTTTCGTAATCGCATTAAAGACCACACGCTCAACAGCTTTGTCTTTAAGTGCCTTTTTATCCTGCAACACCTGCAACAAGTGCCAAGAAATTGCTTCACCCTCTCTGTCCGGGTCAGTCGCGAGGATCAGTTTGTCGGAGCCTTTAACGGCCTTAACAATTTCACTAATGCGCTGTTTCGCCTTGGTGTCCATCTGCCAATCCATGGCAAATTCTTCGTCAGGACGAACAGAACCATCTTTCGGCGGGAGGTCTCGAACATGACCGTAAGAAGCAAAGACTTGATAATCGGAACCAAGATATTTGTTGATTGTCTTAGCTTTGGCGGGCGACTCAACAATGACAACGTTCATGCGAAACTCTTTTTAAAAGCGATTTGGGTCGAGCCTATTTGGCGCATTTATTGGCAAGGGACAATCCCTATTTCTTGTAAATTCCACTTAAAAGTGATCCCTAAAGGCTCAGAGAGGCAGTTTTTGGCTCTCAAAATTGAATGATTGGCAGCTTTATCGATGCATTATCATAAGTTGTATTGTGTATCTTGTATATACTTTAGGTTGTGTTAGGGGGGGTTATTCGTTTTTAAGTTTGATTCATCGAGGCGCATTAAATGTCAAAAAGACACCAATTGCTAAAAGGAAATGGAAACAATTCCTACATTCTATCGTCTAATCCCACGACTAAGTCAATTTCTGACGATCTGAATGAAACAGAAGCAAGAGAATTTCAGGTTGAAACGGCAAAATTTATTGAAAGATATTGCTCTGAGCTGGTTGTTATCTCGACACGAGCAGATATGAACTTTCTTGCATATCTGCTTGATATGGCGCGTATCGAGGCATCGGACCGTATTGAAAAGCCGGAGTCAGGTAAAACGGCGACCGTCGCTTAAGCCAGCTTGAACATGTTGGCCTCTAGCCTCTCAATACGTCCTGAGAATTCAAGTTCACAAAGACATGCGACAACAGCTTGTGCGGATAAACCTGTAAATCGAACAACATCGTCAATGTGGACAGGCGCCGCGCTGAGATTTTCTGCGATGCGTTCAATATCGCTTTCTGGGAGTCTATTATTCTCATAACCCTCCGCCTTATTCGCTTCAAAGCGGAATGGCGATTGTCCGTCTGATGACTGTATTTCCTGAAAGCTTTCAGAAGGCCGCAGGTCTTCGATAATATCCTCAGCCGAACGAATAAGTGTCGCGCCTTCGCGGATTAGTCTGTTGGTCCCTTCAGAGCGTGGGTCCAAAGGGGATCCTGGAACAGCGAAGACTTGCCGATTTTGCTCTCCGGCCAATCGCGCCGTAATCAATGAGCCAGATCTTCTTGCTGCTTCCACAATCACAACGCCGCTGCACAGGCCTGAAACAATCCGGTTCCGGCGAGGGAAGTCTTGCGCGCGAGGGGAAAGCCAAGGTGGTGTTTCGCTCACGATGGCACCGTGGTTTTCAACGATGTCATTGGATAAACCAAGGTTTTCTGGCGGGTAAACATTTGCATGCCCACCTGCCATAACGGCGATTGTTCCACCTATGAGGGATGCCTTATGGGCTGAGGTGTCGATGCCACGAGCAAGGCCGGATACAACCACATAGCCTTCTTCCATCAATCTGTTTGCTAATTGTGCAGCTATTTTCTGACCCGCTATCGAGGTGTTGCGCGAGCCGACGATCGCAACCATTTGCCGTTGATTGAAATCAACATCACCACGAACAAGTAAAAACGGCGGTGGATCATCAATTTGGCGCAACAACGTTGGGTAGTCAGGTTCACCAGCTGCAATGTGCCTAACACCGAGTTTTTGCGCGGCGTCTAATTCGCGCAGCGCGTCATCTCGGCTACAAATTTTGGGAAACTTATTACTGCCAGCTTTAGAGGCAATTTGGGGCAGGGCTTCCAGTGCATTTTCTGCGGAGCCAAACCGGTTGATAAAATTGAAAAAAGAAATCGGGCCAACTTGCTCGGTTCGTGCCAAGCGAAGCCATGTTATACGCTGTTCATCGGTGAGCGATGGACGGGCCAAATTTATCCTTTCTTGCCAATTTTGCTTTCTGTGCCTTTAAACAGCCGTATTATGTTTTCGTGATGCTTCATCCATGTAAGCAGGGTCAAAAGCATGAAGAGTTCTGAAAATTGGAAGGCATCAAAATAGCGAAGCACAAACGGTGTCGCGAGCGTTGCAAGTAAGGCTGCGAGCGATGAATAGCGGAACAGAAGTGCTGCCAAGAGCCAAACCACTGCAAACACCAGCAAGGCAGGGAGGAATAAGCCGCCCAAAATGCCGATATAGGTGGCAACGCCTTTGCCGCCATTGAATTTGAGCCATATGGGAAACAAGTGCCCCATGAATGCAGCAAGTCCCGCAATAACCGCGAAATCTTGTCCGGCATAGTAAAATGCAACCAAGACGGCAACCGTGCCTTTAAGAGCATCAGCAAGCAGGGTAAGGGTTGCAAGTTTCTTGTTGCCCGTTCTCAAAACATTGGTTGCGCCAATATTGCCAGAGCCAATGTCGCGAATGTCGCCTTTTCCAGCAAAACGCGTGATTAATAGCCCAAACGGGATGGAACCCAAGAAATAACCGAAAGCTGCCCAAGTTAAAATCAATGGCAATGCTGAGCTAAAATTGATGAAATCAGGCATTTTCTAAAAGTCCGCAGCTTTTAATTAAATCTAAGATTGCAAGTTTCAGCATTAGCCTAACCGATAGACTTCCATGCCGTCCACAAATGTTTGAATGCAGCGGCCCGTAAACCGTGCGCCTTCAAAGGCTGTGTTCTTAGAAAAGGACTTCAATCCAGCTTCATCTAATATCCAAGGCATATCAATATCAAGCAGAGCAAGATCAGCATTTGCGCCTTTTTTGATTGTGCCACTTTGTTGCGCGATCAGGTTCGCTGGATTGTTCGCTGTTACGCGGATGAGATCAGAAAGATCCAGATCATCGTTGTGAACCAACCGCAAAAGGGCGGCCAGCAAGCTCTCAAGACCAACTGCGCCATTTGAGGCATCTGCAAACGGGTGGCGCTTCATATCCACATCGCGTGGTGTGTGGTCTGAATGAACCACATCAATGGTGCCGTCTTTAATGCCTTCAACAACGGCCATACGGTCTTCTTCCAATCGCAATGGTGGCGAGAGCTTGAAGAAGGTGCGGTAGGAGCCAATATCGTTTTCATTCAGCGTCGCGTTATTAACCGATGCGCCAGCAGTCACATTAAGCCCGCGCTTTTTAGCTTGTCTGATGAGGTTCACTGATTCAGCACAAGAAAGGCTGGCTGCATGATAACGCCCACCCGTAATCTCGACGAGGCGCAGGTCGCGCTCCAGCATGATGACTTCTGCAATCTTCGGAATACCTGGAAGGCCAAGGCGCGTTGCCATTTCGCCTTCATTCATAACGCCGCCTTCAGAAAGACTTGGTTCATCGCAGTGATGAATGACAAGGCCATCAAAGTCACGGGCATATGAAAGCGCTCGGCGCATGATGCGAGCATCGGTGAGGGGCCGCTTGCAATTGGTAAAAGCAACAGCTCCAGCTTCGCGCATGAGGCGAAGTTCTGACATTTCTTTGCCCGCTAACCCTTTGGTCAAAGCGCCCATTACTTTGACGTTGCACACGGCATTGGCACCGGCACTACGGGTAATGAAATCGACGAGTGCGATGTCATCAATCACGGGATTGGTGTCTGGTTGGGTGATAATCGTAGTAACACCACCTGCAACCGCTGCCTGAGACGCGCTAACGAGTGTTTCCTCGTGCTCGCTGCCTGGTTCTCCCGTGCGAACTTGAAAATCGATCAGGCCCGGAATGAGAACCTTATCGCGGCAATCAATGATTTCATATTCGGCTTCCAAGAGGCTTGGGGCGACATGGGCTTCGATTGCTTTGATTTTACCGTCTTCAACAAGAACGGTGCGCTGGTCGTCAAGGTTTTGGCTTGGGTCGACAACGCGGGCATCTACAAATGCTAGAGGCGGACGGGTGAAGGGCTGGTTCATTTCGCGGCCTCCCGTTCTGGCAAGTGCTCTGCGAGCGCTTCAAGTACCGCCATGCGGATGGCGACCCCCATTTCAACTTGTTCACGAATGACCGATTGCGGGCCGTCAGCAATTTCTGAGGCAATCTCAACACCACGGTTCATCGGGCCAGGGTGCATAACCAGTGCATCATCATTAGCAAAAGCGAGTTTTTGTGAATCAAGGCCGTAGTAGCGGAAATATTCGCGGCTAGACGGGATAAAGGCACCGGACATGCGCTCCATTTGAAGGCGTAGCATCATAACGACATCGCAGCCTTGCAAGCCTTCTTCCATATCGTGGAACACTTCAACACCCATGCGCTCAATACCAGCAGGCAGGAGTGTGCGCGGCCCAATGACACGAACACGGGCTTCCATTGCGTTGAGCAGGATGATGTTTGAGCGAGCAACGCGGCTGTGCAGGATGTCACCACAAATTGCGACCGTTAGCCGGTGAAGGCGGCCTTTGTGACGGCGAATGGTGAGGGCATCGAGCAGGGCTTGTGTTGGGTGCTCATGCATCCCGTCGCCTGCATTGATCACAGAACAGCCTACTTTTTGCGCCAAAAGCTCGGCAGCGCCTGCACTTGCATGGCGCACGACCAAGAGATCAGGGTTCATCGAGTTCAAGGTGATCGCCGTATCAATCAGCGTTTCACCCTTTTTAACGGAGGAAGAACCAACTGACATATTCATCACATCTGCGCCGAGGCGTTTGCCCGCCAGCTCAAATGACGACTGTGTGCGAGTGGATGCTTCAAAGAAGAGATTGATTTGCGTGCGCCCACGCAAAACAGATTTTTTCTTCTCAATTTGCCTGCCGACATCTACCTGAGCATCAGCAAGATCGAGAAGGCCGCTGATTTCAGCGGGCGATAATCCCTCAATGCCGAGAAGGTGGCGATGGGGAAACGAGTAAGGAGATGATGAATTCATGAGTTCATCTCTTAGGGCATGCTAAGAAAACTGGCAATATGGCTTCTTATGCCATCGTTTCGAGTTGCTTTTTCTCCACAGGCATTTGTTTGTTGTCCAATTATTGAGTTCTAGGTGATGTTGCACTCACTTATGGGTATGATGTGTTGAACGCAAATGTGAGTCGCAGCCTTAATTATGGTTTTAGAAACACCTACTGATGTGTACGGCGAAACGCCGCAAAACCAATCTCCGCCTTATAGCGGACGTGATCTTTATTCGACAGATCCATTGCTGGTCGCGATGGCGTCTAACTTTTCCGACGCCGCACGGCAAAGCTTTAAACGGCTGGGCGCATCGCTTGGATCAGCTGATAGTTTTCATTTGGCAGCGCTGGCTAATAAAAACCCACCAGTTTTAAAAACCCATGATGAACGCGGTAAGCGTATTGATCGGGTGGAATATCATCCCTCATACCATGCACTTATGCGTCGAAGCGTGAGTGAAGGGCTTCATGGTTCTGTTTGGGAAGATAGTAATGCACGCGATGCGGGGCATCACCATCAAGCCCGTGCCATTCGCTTCTTTTTGACGGCGCAAGTTGAATCCGGCCACCTTTGCCCGCTTACTATGACCAATGCGGCGCCCGCAGCCCTTCGTCATAATCCATTGCTTGCGCAAGATTGGGTGCCGCTGATCCGCTCACGCACCTACGATTCAGGCCAAAAACCATCGCAGAACAAATCCAGCGTCACCATCGGCATGGCTATGACCGAGAAACAAGGCGGCACGGATGTAAAGGCTAATCTAACCTATGCCCAACGGGTAGGGGGCGATTTATGGCGGATAAACGGCCACAAATGGTTCATGTCAGCGCCTATGTCGGATGCCTTTTTAGTCTTGGCGCAAACTGATAGCGGATTGTCTTGTTTTCTTGTGCCTCGCTTCTTGCCAAATGGAGAGCAGAACAAGCTTCGCCTGCAACGGCTTAAAGATAAGCTTGGTAATATTTCAAACGGTTCCAGTGAAGTTGAGTTTCATGGTGCTGGAGCGTTTTTAGTTGGTGCGGAAGGTCACGGCATTCGGACCATATTGGATATGGTGACATTGACGCGCCTTGATTGTGCTGTTGGGTCTGCAGGTTTGATGCGCACAGCGCTCGGTCATGCTGTGCATCATTCACGGCACCGGAGCGTTTTTGATAAACAATTGATCGATCAACCGCTTGCAATGCGGGTAATGGCAGACTTGGCCTTGGATGGGGCGGCGGCGACTGTTTTGTCACTGCGCCTTGCAGAAGCTTTTGACCGTGCTACGCGCAATCCGGGGGAGGCGTTGTTTGCTCGGTTGATGACGCCGGTCGTGAAATATTGGGTCACGAAAGCAGCGCCACCCTTTATTGCTGAGGCGATGGAATGCATGGGCGGTAATGGCTATACGGAAGACTGGCCAATGGCGCGTTATTACCGCGAAGCACCTGTTAATGCCATTTGGGAAGGCTCAGGCAATGTGATGTGTCTGGATGTATTGCGCGCCCTTCGTGCTAACCCTGAAGCACTTGATGTGGTACTCTCCCTCGTTGACAACACCTTCGGCCCTCAGCGAAAATCACTGAGCGATGTGGTGCGGCAAGCCGCTGTTGTTAGTTTAAAAGATGAGGGGTCTGCGCGCATATTAACGGAGCAATTGGCGCTAACTGTCGCGGCCGCAGAATTACACCGCATTGCGCGGGCAGATATTGCTGATGCCTTCTTGGACAGTCGACTTAGCCGCCCATTCCGTACGACTTACGGCATGATGGATGGTCGTTTTGATGCGCGTGGCATTTTGGAAGCAATGTATCCAGCTCCCTAAAATGCCACGGCTAATTGTGTTGTTAGCCCTTAATGGGTGCCGCCGCTGGATCGAAATGCGGAATGCTTTGGCGACTAGCTGGGTCGCTTTCAATATCAGACCAATTATCGTTCGCTTGGGCGATATTGGCGATCATGTTTTCGCTCCAAGTCGATTTCATGTCTTCGCGACGAAGAAGATATAATTTCCCGTCTACGATTTCCCAGCTCATCGGATTTGCCGGAAGTTTCACATTAGTCGTCACGCCATGCACGCAATGACCATCAAACTTTGGAGCGAATGCAGCTGGGTTTGCGACAAAGCGTGCGCGGTTTTCCTCTGAAGAGAAAGCGTATTTCGCACCATTATAAGACGCTGTGAATTGATCATTGCCAGGTTCAATATAGTTTAAACCACGGTCAAACTCTGTCTCATTCGCATCAAAATATGAAACCACATCATAACCGGAAACAGCAAATCCTGAGCTGTCTATGTAAGTGTCGCCCGCTAGTGAAGTAGACGTGCTGCCAATCAAAAGCGCTGCACCTAACACTGTTCCTGCTAATTTGTTAAATCTAAGCATCTTAAGTACCCTCTTTATATTATTAATTGCCCAATAAAATTTGTGTGAGGAGTATAGGGCTGACCAGTGAAAATAGATTTAAGGTCTTTCTTTCAAATTTAGCGATCTAAAATTATTATTTAATTACAATCATTTAAGAATTTTTTTAAATGGAACTCTTTGATATTTAAATAGAGCAGCTTTGGACTGATTAGGCTTTGTGTGCCATTCCAATCATCCGTCTTCGCGTGTTGCCAATTCATAAAAGCGCTCTAAAGCACCCTGCAAAATGAAGCTTGCTGCGACATTGTCGATCCGTTCAGCCCGTTTTGCGCGGCTTGTATCGGCTTCCAACATGGCCCGTTCTGCCGCAACTGTGGATAACCGCTCATCCCAATAGGCGACAGGAAGGTCGGTTAGTTTTTCCAAATTGCGCTGAAAAGCTTTGGTTGCCTGCACGCGAGGCCCCTCTGACCCGTCCATATTAAGGGGGAGGCCGAGGATGAGGCCGCCAATATTTTGTTCCTTGCAGGTCTCAAGCAAACTCTCCGCATCCTTCGTAAACTTTGTCCGCTTAATGGTTTTTAGCGGTGAGGCGACCATCCAAGCCGTATCGGAAACGGCAAGGCCGATGGTTTTCGATCCAAGATCAAGACCAAGCAGGCGCTGGTTTTTTGTGGCGGTGACAAATTCTGTGTGTTCAAGTGCTGGCATAATTGCTTCATGCATGAATAAGATGTCGAATACAACTGTGATCAACCGAGTGATTGAATTCCTATTCAACTAAGGCGTAGTATGTTTCATGAGTTCAGTTTTCGCCATGATAGAGAGTTTCGCCCAGTTCGCGCAGAGTTTCGCTGAACTAACGGCAAGCTTAGGTGCGATAGGGTTGCTGTTTTTTGTCGCTGTCTACATTCTCGTTGTGTTGTTGTTCCTGCCAATTACCCCGTTTTCATTGGCTGCAGGGGCGATATTTGGATGGTGGGGCATTCCGATTGCGTATTTCAGTGCCGTCGTGGGCTCAATAATTGCATTTTCAATTTCGCGCGGTCTTGGCAAAGAATATGCGGCCAAAATATGTGCGAAAAGACCGCTTGTTGGCACCTTGGAACGTGTGGTTGTCAAAGGCGGCTTTCGGCTCATCTTATTGATCCGCCTGTCAGGGGTGCTGCCATTTGCCGTGCAAAATTATGCTTTTGGTCTGACAGCTCTCGATCGGCGTAGTTATATTTGGGCAAGTTTGATTGGTCTTTTGCCCGGTGCCATTATCAAAGTTTGGATTGGCAAAACGAGTATGGATGTCTTAGCGGGCGATCTGTTTTCGAGTTGGGTCAGTGTAGCAGGCCTGTTATTTGCGCTGGTGGCAACGATTCTCATGCTTGTTTACATCGGTGTTTTGGCCAAAAGAGAACTTCGAGCTGAGGGCATTTCGCTCTCAGACAGCAAGAAACCTTCCCGTAAGGCGATTTAAGCGCAAATTTTGAACTTGTTTTCATCCCGATATTGCACTTGAGGCAGCCGCTCTGCTATAGCGCGGATACGAACAATTTCAACACCGGAAAATTCCATGTCAGTTGATACTGAGACAGTAAAACGTGTCGCCAAATTATCGCGCATCGCCATTGATGATGCACAAGCCGAAAGCATGAAGGGTGAGTTGAATACGATCCTTGATTGGGTTGAGCAGCTTAATGAGGTCAATGTCGATGATGTTGAACCAATGACCTCTGTCGTTGATCAGAAAATGCGTATGCGTGAAGATGGTGTGACCGATGGCGGTTACGCAGATAAAGTTACAGGCAATGCGCCCGTTTCTGACGACGATTTCTTCGCCGTTCCTAAAGTTGTTGAATAGAATTTCTTAAAGACATAAGGCCTTTTAAAAGTGACCGATCTTACCAAACTCTCCATTGCTGATGCCCGCACCGCTCTTTCCAACAAAGAGTTCAGTGCCGTTGAATTGACCGATGCTTATTTGAGCGCGATTGATGGCGCCAATGATAAAATCAACGCTTATGTGAGCGTGACACCAGACCTTGCTAAAGCCCAAGCCAAAGCAAGCGACGAGAAAATCGCTGGCGGAAACGCTGGTGCACTGGAAGGCATTCCGCTCGGTATCAAAGATTTGTTTTGTACCAAGGGCGAGCATAGCCAAGCCTGTAGTCACATTCTCAATGACTTTAAGCCGAATTACGAATCCACCATCACGCAGAACCTGTTTGATGATGGCGCGGTGATGCTTGGCAAACTCAACATGGATGAGTTTGCGATGGGGTCATCCAATGAAACGTCTTACTATGGTGCAGTAACAAACCCGTGGCGCAAGAAAGATGACACAACGGCCCTCGTGCCGGGTGGTTCATCTGGTGGTTCTGCGGCAGCGGTTGCAGGCTTCATGTGCGCTGGTGCGACAGCAACTGATACGGGCGGTTCTATTCGCCAACCAGCAGCCTTTACGGGCACAGTCGGCATCAAGCCTACTTATGGCCGTTGTTCGCGCTGGGGTGTTGTGGCGTTTGCTTCATCACTCGACCAAGCAGGCCCAATTGCCCGCACAAACCGTGATGCCGCGATTTTGCTGAAATCAATGGCAAGCGTTGATAAGAAAGACACCACAAGTGTTGATCTTCCTGTGCCGGATTATGAAAGCGCAATCGGCAAATCTGTTAAAGGCCTCAAGATCGGCATTCCAAAAGAATACCGCATGGACGGCATGGACGGTCAAATTGATGCGCTATGGCAGCAAGGTATTGATTGGCTGAAAGAGGCGGGCGCTGAGATTGTTGATATTTCTCTGCCGCACACAAAATACGCATTGCCAGCTTATTATATTGTGGCACCAGCTGAAGCGTCCTCAAATCTTGCCCGTTATGATGGCGTGAAATACGGCCTTCGTGTTGATGGCAATGACATCACCGACATGTACGAACAAACCCGCGCGGCAGGCTTCGGCAAAGAAGTTCAACGCCGCATCATGATCGGCACCTATGTGCTTTCTGCTGGCTACTATGACGCCTATTACCTACGCGCTCAAAAAGTCCGCACGCTGATTAAGCAAGACTTCGACCAGACGTTTAATGCAGGTGTGGATGCGATCCTAACACCCGCAACACCAACGCCTGCGTTCCCGATAGGCGACGAAGAAATGGCGGCTGATCCAGTCAAAATGTTCTTAAACGACATCTTCACGGTAACAGTGAACATGGCGGGTCTTCCAGGTATCTCTGTGCCAGCCGGCTTATCATCAAGCGGCTTGCCCCTCGGCCTCCAATTAATCGGTCGTCCGTTTGATGAAGAAACCTTGTTCCAACTCGGCCAAGTAATCGAAGACGCCGCAGGCACATACCAGCCGGAGAAATGGTGGTAGGCTTTGCTTACATATCCAAACGGAGATGACCCAATGACCGAACGACTCAAAACACCTGCTGAATGTGAAACCCGCGAAGATGTGCGTTATGAGATTGACCGGATAGACACCGCCGTCGTTGAGCTTTTGGCTGAACGTTGGGGCTACGTGGACCGTATTTGGCAGATTAAGAACAATGCAGCTGAGGCAACCGTGCCATGGCGCATTCAGGCCGTGATCGATAATGTTCGTGAAAAAGCAGATAAGGCTGGAATGCCGCCTGATCTTGCCGAAGCGTTATGGCGTCAAATCATCGGCTGGGGCATCCAGTATGAAGAAGAAAAAATGAATGAGCGCGACGGCGAGGCATAAGGTCCTTAAAACGCGTAAATCCGAAATGAACAAGACAACGATATTCTAAAGAGCACACTCATGAGCCTGATTGATACACGTACGCCCGATCCGCAAAAATTCATTAAAGGCGCCACTGGCGACTGGGAAATTGTTATGGGCCTTGAGGTTCATGCTCAGGTCTCATCTGAAGCGAAGCTGTTTTCTGGCTCTTCAACACAGTTTGGTGGCGAGCAGAACAATCATGTTTCCTTCGTTGATGCAGCCATGCCCGGCATGTTGCCAGTGATCAACCAAGAATGTGTGCGCCAAGCAGTGCGTACTGGATTGGGTCTTAAAGCTCAGATCAACAATTACTCGGTGTTTGACCGTAAAAACTATTTCTATCCAGATTTGCCGCAGGGTTATCAAATCTCCCAGTTCAAACAGCCAATCGTGGGCGAGGGCATCATTTACCTCGACATGAAAGACGGAGAGCGTGTTGAGATTGGCGTGGAGCGTCTGCACCTTGAGCAAGATGCTGGTAAATCCATGCACGACCAACACCCAACCATGTCGTTCGTTGACTTAAACCGTTCTGGCGTGGCGTTGATGGAGATTGTCTCTAAGCCTGACCTTCGCTCATCAGAAGAAGCGCGCACCTATCTAACGAAACTTCGGGCGATCCTGCGTTACCTCGGTACGTGCGATGGTAATATGGAGCAAGGCTCAATGCGGGCAGACATCAACGTGTCTGTACGCAAACCGGGCGGAGAGTTTGGTACACGTTGTGAGATCAAAAACGTCAACTCCATGCGCTTTGCTGTTGCGGCTATCGAATATGAAGCCCGCCGCCAAATCGCAATCCTCGAAGACGGTGGCGAGATCGACCAAGAAACGCGGCTTTATGATAGCGTGAAGGGCGAAACTCGCTCTATGCGCTCAAAAGAAGAAGCGCATGATTATCGCTATTTCCCAGACCCTGATTTGCTGCCGCTTGAATTTGATCAAGCATTCGTCGATGAGATCGCCTCTGACTTGCCAGAGCTGCCAGATGAAAAACGGGCGCGCTTTATAGATAAGCTAGGTCTTACTCCTTATGACGCTGGTGTTTTGGTCGCAGAAAAAGAAACCTCAGACTTCTTTGAACAAGTAACCAATGGCCGCGATGCGAAGCTTGCTGCCAACTGGGTGATCAATGACCTTCTAGGCGCGCTCAACAAAGACAGCCGCTCAATTGAAGACACGCCCGTTTCCGCAGAACAGCTCGGCGGTATTATCGACCTTATCAAAGAAGGCACAATTTCCGGCAAGATCGCGAAAGATGTGTTTGAAATAGTCTATAATGAAGGCGGCGACCCTGCAGCCATCGTTGAAGAACGCGGCATGAAGCAGGTGACGGATACGGGTGCGATTGAAGCAGCCGTTGATGAAGTCATCGCGGCCAACCCTGAAAAGGTCGAGCAAGCCAAAGAAAAGCCACAGCTACTTGGTTGGTTCGTCGGTCAGGTGATGAAAGCCACCCAAGGCAAAGCCAACCCACAAGCGGTGAACGAAATTCTTCGGTCAAAAATCGGTATTGAGTAAGTGGATCAGGAAAAAAGCGATAAGTCTTTTTTCACGAGCTTTACCGGTGTCCTGCTACTAATTGTCAGTTACGGCATTGTCCACAGCACCATGCGGCTTTTTGCAACGTGGAATTTGGGCGAGAATGATCCTGTTAGCCTGCTTAAGGTGCAGACGTTTGATTTTCTCGTGCAGTCTGGGGCGCATCCTTTTGATGTTTTGGCCTTTGGTCTCACTGAGGTTCTGGGCGAAAATGCACTGGTCTTCCAAATTCTGCGTTACGGCTTGCTCGCGATTGCATTGCTTTTCGTTTTCCTTGTTAGCCACCGAGTTTCAAGAAGTGGCGTGTGGGCTTTGCTCACAGTTGGAGCTTATGGGCTGATTTATCAAATCAGCTGGCGATTGCATGAAGGCTTCACTTATCCGCTGATCACGATGGTTGCTGTTGCTGGCACATTTTGGGCGTTTGGTAGAGCAGGGCTAGCATTGGTCAATGGCCTGTGGCTCACACTGTTCATTGGGCTTGGTTTGCTCAGTGGCCTATGGTTCTGGGTCTTCTTGCCAGCACTTGCCATCGGCGCGCTCTTTACATGGTCCAAACATGCAGCACTTCCGCGTCTCATTGTCTTGGGTGGTGGTTTGCTTGCTGTTGCCCTTATCGTAAATTTTGCAATCACCAACGAATGGCCTGTTTATGAAAGCCTATTCAGCGGTGCGGGCAATGCTGTTTTGAAATCGCTCGCCTATCTTTCGCCATTGCTGCCTATTTTGGTGCTGTTGTTTATGCCTGAGTTTTTTACAATCGTAGAAGGTGAGCGCAAAGAGATAACCATCATTCGCATTTCGACCATCGTGATCATCGGCGCTTTGTTGATAGCAGGTGCGGTGATGGGTGTTACTGACTATTCAGAGCGCTCATTGATGCCTGTGCTTTTTCTAACGCCGATCTGGCTCTTGGACAGACTTCGTCGTGGTTTCCCATCGGATCGACGCATTAAGCTCTTCGCGTTTTTATGCCTCAGCCTCATGATGGTGGCCTTTGTGAGCCGCGCTGCCAATTTTTATGTTCTCGATCCGGTTTGTAACCGCTGTTATTTCGGCATTCCATTTAAAGGTCTGTCAGAAGAACTAGCCAAGCGGTTTGATGTAAAGCCTCATTACCGCGTAGTAACGCCTGATCCTCGCATCGGCGGTCATTTGGTAGCTTATTGGCCTGCTGATGAAAAACCCTTGGTTTTTGCGGGTTCAAATAAGTTGAACCTATCTGAAGGTCCGCGACCAACTATTGCTGTTTGGCCTGTTCGCAATAATACAGAGATCGCAGCTTATGATAGGAGAGTGATTGATTGGTTGAAACAGCTTGGCGTGGATGACGCTGAAGCCCGCCGCGCTTTACGTCATAAGAATGTCATTACTGTTGGTTGGCCGCATAAATGGCGAGAGCACGGCTATCGCTCGAGCCGTTGGGTCGCGACGCGTCTTTATCGCAAGAAGCCTTAAGCTCCATAGAAAATGATAAGCGCAAAGAAAAACCGCCCCAAAATGGAGCGGTTCTTATTGTTGCTAATCTTCCCAGAAATTACTTTGCTCGGGAGAACTTTGCAGATTGGCAAAGCAGGCCCGCACTTGTTAGGCAGCCTTTCATGCTCAACTTGTTCCCTTTTAGAGTTGCAAAGCCGTTATAGGTTTTGCCTTTCTTAGGGCTATAAATGCTGCCAGACCATTTGCCATTGCCAGCAGGTTTGAGGTTTTTCGAAATGGTGGCTCCAACAAGGTTGCGGCTTCTTAGTGACGCATTCTCGTTTTTTGTATCTTTGCGCGGCGTTTTAAGCCAAACGATTTTGCTGCAAAAGCTGCTGCCGCATTTAGAAATTCTGATTTTTGATTTTCCGTCAGATCTGTTCCATGTGCCTTCAATCCCTGCCGCAAAGCTTGGCATTGTGGTGGCTAGCAGTGCTAGGGCTGCAAATCCAGTTACTAATTTGGTCATTGTGTTCTCCTCCTTAAGCGGTTTTTAGGGCTTCATGCACCGCTCTTGACGTTAACGTAAGCAATAAAAATACATTTGAAAACGTCCCGTAACGTCAGAAATTGGCACTTTTTTTGAAGTATTTTTTTAGAAATTAAATTTTGCAATTTGAATCGTCCTTAAGGAAACCTTTCTACAAAATTGAATCCTTTCTTAAATTTCGATTCAAAACCCATAGAATCCGCCATCTAAATATGAATCCAAAATGAATCTGAATCATTCGTTTTTAATCGATTCAGATTTGATTCAGCTTATCATTTAACTCGGTTTTTAGTCACACCGCTCAAACTGTATTCATCAACGCAGAAAAATCTGCACGACGAACAACAAGTTTGAACAGGAACATTAATTATGGCTCGTTTTGAATTAGACAGCGCGGAACTTTCGACAATCGGCGGTCGCGCCCTTTCACCAGAAGTATTCTTTGAACTCGGCATGATGTATTCATGCGGACGTGATGTTGAGATCAATTTGGTCGCAGCGCACAAATGGTTCAACCTTGCTGCAATGGCTGGCAGTGAAGAAGCAAAAGAATATCGTACAGAGATTTCATCTGAGATGACTAAAGCTGAAAAAGCTAAAGCGCTCAAATCTGCACGCAACTACATGAACCTACACTAAGTCCGGCTTTTACTTTAAAAGCCGGATTCGGTCACTCTTTGATTGGCCGGATCTCATTTGTCGCGTTAAAGCGCGTCAATGAGGCATGTGTAGGCGCATGTTGCGCCACATCTCACGATAAGCTTTGTTTGAGCTCTTCTAGCTCCAACCAACGCGTCTCTGCTTTATCAAGTAGAGCTTGTCGTCCTTCCAACGCCTTTGAATATTTTTCAAACGTGGCTGGATCACGACTATAAAGATCGGGATCACTCAGCGCTGTATTGAGTTTTTCCATATCCCGTTCCAATTTTGCAATTTCATCTGGAAGCGTCTTTAGTGCGTGTTCTTCTTTGTACGAAAGCTTTGCTTTAGAAGCTTTTGATGGCTGCTGTGCTTTGTCCTCAAGCTTTGACCGTGCCACCTTCTTCGCAATGCCAGCATCCGCATCTTTCACGCCGTACCCACGCTGCGAAACCATGTCGCTATAGCCACCGGGATAGGAGAGCCATTTGCCGTTTTGCTCATAAGCGATGGTAGATGTTGCCACCCGATCAATGAAATCACGATCGTGGCTTACAATAATTACCGTTCCTTCAAAATTACTCAGCAATTCTTGCAAGAGATCGAGTGTTTCAAGGTCAAGGTCATTCGTCGGCTCATCAAGCACCATCAAATTAGAGGGCTGGGAGAGGGCGCGGGCCAGCATGACGCGGCCACGTTCGCCACCAGAAAGCGCATGGATTGGCGTGTTCGCTTGTTCTGGCCGAAAGAGAAAGTCTTTCATATAGCTCATAACATGCTTAGTCGCGCCGCCAACCGTGACGGTATCGCCTGTGCCTTGGGTCAGTGAATCTTTCAAGCTCCAATCAGGTGAAAGCGAAGAGCGTTGTTGGTCAAGTGTCGCTGTTTCCAGATTGCTACCGAGTTTGATTGTGCCTGTATCAGGCGTTAGTTCGCCCAATATCAGCTTCAATAAGGTGGTTTTACCCGCGCCATTGGGACCAACGACGCCAATACGTTCACCGCGCGCGATGCGAATGGAAAAGTCGTCGACGATCTTTTTGTCGCCAAAGGACTTTGAAAGTCCATGCGCTTCCACAACCAGCTTGCCAGAGGCATCGGCTGATGTAGCTTCCATGGAAATGTCATCGCGCTGGTTGCTTCTGCGCTTTTCAGCGTGTTCGGCGCGTAGGCTGTGAAGATCACCAAGACGGCGCACATTGCGTTTTCGCCGCGCTGTCACGCCGTAACGAAGCCAATCTTCTTCCGCAACGATTTTCTGCTTTAGTTTCTGGAGGTTGCGGTCTTCTTCTTCAAAGAATTTGTCACGCCATTCCTCAAAGCCATCAAAGCCTTGCGGAATTTTGTGCGTAACACCGCGATCTAGCCAAACGGTGCCTTTTGACAAAGCGCTTAAGAAGGCGCGGTCATGGCTGATGAGAACAAGCGCTGATTTCGTGCTCTTCAATTCCTCTTCCAGCCATTCAATGGCAGGCAAGTCGAGGTGGTTGGTTGGCTCATCAAGCAGCAATACGTCTGGCTCTGGTGCAAGTGCACGGCAAAGGGCAGCACGTCTGCTTTCTCCGCCTGATAGATTGACGGGTTCGCGATCACCATCAATTTTCAACGCATCAAGAAGGTAATCGACACGGTAAGGGTCGTCGCTCTCGTTTAATCCCGCCATGGCATAATCGCGGATGGTCGCGAAGGCTGAAAGGTCAGGTTCTTGCGGTAAATATCGAATCGTTGTGCCCGGTTGAACGAAACGCTCGCCGCCGTCGGCGGTAATTTCACCCGCTACGATTTTCAAGAATGTCGATTTACCTGAGCCATTACGGCCGACAAGGCATAAGCGCTCGCGTTCGAATACGGTAAGTTCCGCTCCGGTTAAAAGCGGCGAACCGCCAAAGGTAAGCGTGGTTTCTTTAAGGTGTATCAGTGGTGGTGGCATAGGACTAAACGGTTCTCAATTTTACGCTTCTTATCAGAAAAAATCACAAAAGGGTCACTTAGCGGATTCTTTTCTTGGTGATCTCCGTTTCCGTGCTAGGCTGTTTGCAACTTGAAATCAAATCTGTGCCGTTTCAAAGGCATATGGTGATGAATAGCATTGGTCTGGCACCGTTTACCGTGTGCCGCAATAGCTGACCGCCACGCAATTTTGACACGGCACGTCGGAGCATCGACGTGGCAAATTTTGATGGCGAGGATTCTGGCTCTTCTGGGTCCGGGTCCACTGACGCCGATACATCAAAACAGCAAGAAGGCGTAAAGCGTAAGCGTCGTCGGCGGGGTAGGCGTGGCAAAAGAGGCCAAGGCAATACCACGCAAAATGCAAACGCTGCACAGCCTAATTCTCAATCTGCTTCAGTCAATACAGACAGTCATGGCGGTGACCAATCATCGCAGCCTGTCGTTGGCCATCCAC
Source organism: Hyphomicrobiales bacterium (assembly GCA_039973685.1). Classification (NCBI taxonomy): domain Bacteria; kingdom Pseudomonadati; phylum Pseudomonadota; class Alphaproteobacteria; order Hyphomicrobiales; species Hyphomicrobiales bacterium. The sequence goes on along the minus strand of JBDWKL010000039.1, from coordinate 13,059 downwards.
AGACGGATGATAATGTAAGCGCTCCGAAAGGGCGTAGCAAACGCCGTCGAGGACCTTGGGGCCACCGCAAGCCGCGCGAAAAGCAAGCCGATACTTCTGTCGCCAGCAATGCACCATCACAACGACCACAAGCAAAGCCTAACAACGATAGAAGCACCAATTTTAGAGATCGGCCTGCTTATGCAGCCCTAGATCTCGGCACCAACAATTGTCGTCTGCTGGTTGCTGTTCCCAACGGCCCCGCGTTTAGGGTAGTCGATGCGTTTTCTCGTATTGTGCGGTTGGGCGAAGGCATTGCGCACACGGGCAAGCTTTCTGATGAGGCGATGGACCGCGCTGTTGATGCGTTGAAGGTTTGCGCTGGTAAGCTGAAAAATAGAAACATCAAGCGTTTTCGCCTAATTGCAACAGAAGCATGTCGGGTTGCCGAAAATGGTGAGGCATTCATAAACCGAGTACGCGAAGAAGCAGGCCTTGAGCTTGAAATCGTTGATCGTGAAACCGAGGCTAGGCTAGCGGTTGCTGGGTGTTCTTCGCTGGTGGACAGAAGTGCGGATGGTGCCATTCTTTTTGATATTGGTGGCGGTTCTTCTGAACTTGTTTGGCTGGATCTGAAATCTGGAAAACGGCGTGGCGGTGACCTTTCTAAATTAATCCGCACGTGGACATCTTTGCCAGTGGGTGTCGTCAATATCTCAGAACGTCATGGTGGCGTGCGTGTGACGCCTGAGAGTTTTGAAGGCATGGTTCATGAAGTTATGGGCATGCTTGATGATTTCCCTGAGGCTGACGCTCTTTCGCAAATGGTGAGTGAGGGCCGTGTCCATATGCTGGGAACGTCTGGCACGGTCACTACACTTGCAGGCGTTCATCTTGGCCTCGAGTTTTATGATCGACGCAAGGTTGATGGTATTTGGATGTCGTCAGATGAAGTGTCAGACATGACCCAACGATTGTTGGATATGCCATTTGAAGAGCGCGAACAAAACGCCTGTATAGGCAAAGACCGCGCTGATTTGGTGCTGGCAGGCTGTGCTATCTTAGAAGCATTGCGCCGAAAATGGCCTTGTTCGCGCTTGCGTGTTGCTGACCGTGGTCTGCGTGAAGGCATCTTATATGAGCTCATGAATAAAGACGGTGTCTTGCGAACATCTCAAAGGCCGCGTAATGGAGGGGCACGAAAACCCAATCCACGCCATCGACCAAGAGGTAACAAGCCGTGACAAATGGATCTAAAACTGGAAGCGGCCGTCGCTCTTCAGGAAGTGGTTCTAAAGATGGTACGCGTTCAACCGCTGGCCGTAACCTGCATGTGCGCGTGAAAACGGCCAAGAAGCGGTCCAATTCTTCGGCTCAATGGTTGGAACGTCAGCTCAATGATCCCTATGTGGCGCAAGCACGGCGCGATGGCTATCGTTCACGCGCGGCTTATAAGCTTATTGAAATTGATGAAAAGCACAAATTGCTTCGCAGTGGGATGCGGATCGTTGATCTAGGTGCCGCACCAGGCGGGTGGAGCCAAATTGCGGCCAAACGCCTTGGATCAAACAGTGACAACCCGCTGGTCGTCGGCATTGATTATCTGGATGTTGATCCAATACCAGGCGTTGCGCTTTTGAAAATGGATTTTCTTGATGATGAAGCGCCGGATGCTTTGATGCAGGCCATTGGCGGGCGTAAACCTGATCTTGTGATGTCGGATATGGCCGCGCCAACAACAGGTCACAAACAGACAGATCATATTCGTACCTTGCACCTATGCGAAGTAGCCTTTGATTTTGCTAAAGAAAATCTGGCGCCGGGTGGTGATTTCTTGGCAAAAGTGTTTCGCGGCGGCACCGAGCAAACGCTTTTAAAAGACCTCAAAGCGAACTTTGAAAAAATCTATCACATCAAACCACCAGCAAGCCGGAAAGAATCGCCTGAACTTTATGTTCTGGCAAAAGGATTTAAAGGGTAGACAAACCTAAGTTTCCCCTTTGCACATTGAAAAAGGCATGGTAGGGACACCCGTCAACAGCCACTAGGTTTTGCCTGCTTGTTTACTCCCAAAAACAAGCGCAACCTGAAGCACGATGGAGTTGACGATGGCCGAAATTTTAACCCATGTAACTGGTAATGAAGCACTCACATTTGATGATGTGTTGTTGCAACCGGGTCGTTCAGAAGTGATGCCCGCAGATGCAAACATTGCCTCGCGCCTCACAAAGACGATCGAACTCAATCTTCCAATTGTTTCATCCGCGATGGATACGGTAACTGAAGCAGGATTAGCGATTGCCATGGCGCAAGCAGGTGGCATTGGTGTTATTCACCGTAATCTCGATGTTGAAGAACAAGCCAATCAAGTCGCGCGGGTTAAAAAATTCGAATCCGGCATGGTGGTCAATCCTTTGACCGTTGGTCCCGAGGCCACGTTGCAAGAAGCGTTAGACCTCATGTCTGAAAATAAAATTTCAGGTATTCCAGTGGTTGAAGAGGGCGGCGCTGTTCCAGGTCGTTTGGTCGGTATTTTGACAAACCGCGATGTGCGTTTTGCCTCAGACCCAGCTCAAAAAGTCTATGAGCTAATGACCCGCGAGAATCTCGTGACAGTGACCGAAGGCGCAACCCACGAAGAAGCCAAGCGTTTACTGCACCAACACCGCATCGAAAAATTGCTTGTGGTTGATAATGATTATAAATGCGTTGGCTTGATCACAGTAAAAGACATCGAGAAATCAAAGCTCAATCCAAATGCCTGTAAGGACGAAGAAGGCCGTTTGCGTGTTGCTGCTGCCACTACCGTTGGCGATAAAGGCTTTGGACGTGCAGAAGCATTAATCGACGCAGGCGTTGATGTGGTTGTTGTTGATACAGCCCACGGTCACTCGGTGCATGTTTCAGATGTGGTAAGCCGCATCAAGAAACTTTCAAACAGCGTTCAAGTAATTGCGGGCAATGTGGCAACAGCTGAAGCCACCAAGTCGCTGATTGATGCTGGTGCTGATGGCATTAAAGTTGGTATCGGGCCAGGTTCAATTTGTACCACGCGTGTTGTCGCAGGCGTTGGTATGCCGCAACTTACCGCCATTATGGAATGTGCGGAAGAGGGTGCAAAAAGTGGCACGCCGATCATCGCAGATGGTGGCATCAAATATTCTGGCGACATTGCCAAAGCCATTGCAGGTGGCGGTTCGGTCGTAATGGTTGGTTCAATGCTTGCTGGCACTGAAGAAAGTCCGGGTGAAGTTTATCTGCACCAAGGCCGTTCTTATAAATCCTATCGCGGTATGGGTTCAGTTGGCGCAATGGCGCGTGGATCAGCGGACCGCTATTTCCAATCGGAAGTCACCAACACGCTTAAACTCGTGCCAGAAGGCATTGAGGGGCAGGTGCCTTACAAAGGGCCAGTTGCAAACATTTTGCACCAAATGTCTGGTGGTCTTCGCGCGGCGATGGGCTATGTAGGTGCTGCAGATATTGTGGACTTACAAGCCAAAGCTAAGTTCATCCGCATATCAAGTGCTGGCCTTCGCGAAAGCCATCCGCATGACGTTCAAATCACGCGCGAAAGCCCGAACTATCACGGCGGCAGCTAAGCTATGAAGCAAGCGCTGATCTTTTGGCCGATGTTTACTCATGCGGCCTTGGTTTTTGTGCTTTATATGGAGCTTGGCAGAAGACGGGCGATTTCTGCGAAGAACAAGGAAATCAACCTTCGTGATTTTAAGGTGTTGAAGCCTGAATCTGACAATGACTATTGCGCTGTTGCCGCGCGTGCTGTAGCGAACAATTTCGAGATGCCGGTGCTGTTTCATGCAGCATCCCTTGCGCTGTTTTCAATTGGCGCGGTAACTCAGACTGCCCTCGTAATTGCGTGGGTTTTTATCATCGGCAGGCTCGTCCAAGCGGCGATCTTGCTCACTTACAATAATGTTTATCATCGAGCAGCTGGCTTTTTCACAAGCGTGTTTGCAACGATGGCACTTTGGGGCTTAGTCGCCCTGCAACTTATGACGGCGATTTAATATGCGACTTGGTGGGCGAATAGAAGCAGCGATTGCGGTGATTGAAGAAGTTGAAAACAACAAACGTCCGATTTCGGAAGCCTTGCGCGATTGGGGTAATGCCCACCGCTTTGCAGGCTCTGGTGACCGTGCGGCCATTGGTAATCTTGTTTATGATGTGTTTCGTAAGCGCCGCTCTTTGGCATGGCGCATGGATGATGAAAGCGCGTCGTCGCTTGTTCATGCGGCTTTGTTTGATGGCTGGGATTTGACGCCCGAAAGCCTTGCCGAAACATTGAAAGACGACAAATTCGCTCCGCCGCCAATCAGCGAGGAGCGCATTGCTGCTTTTAAATCGAGAGACATCAAAGATGCGCCAGAAGCTGTGCAAGCAGATTTGCCTGATTGGTTAGCTGAAATCTTTGAAGAAACATATGAAGAAGAATGGATCAAAGAAGGCCAAGCCTTCACAAAGCGTCCATCGCTTGATGTGCGTGTGAATACGCTGAAAGCAACGAGTGAGAAAGTGGCAAATGCCCTTTCAAAAACCAATGCAAAGCCAACAAATATTGCGCGTAATGGCTTGCGTATTGAGCCGGGTCGGGGCGCAAAGCGCTTGCCGAACATTCAGGCGGAAGAAGGCTACAAAAAAGGTTGGTTTGAAATTCAAGATGAAGGCAGCCAAATTGCCTCAGACCTCATTTATGGTCGCGCAGGTGATCAGGTGCTAGATTTTTGTGCGGGCGCTGGCGGCAAAACGCTCGCCCTTTCCATGATCATGGAAAACAAGGGACAAATTCACGCCTTTGATGCGAATAAACAACGCCTTGCGCCAATCTACGACCGCATCAACCGCGCAGGTTGCCGCAATGTACAAGTTCATGCACCAGAAGGTGAGGGCGGCGTTGATGGTCTGACCTCGTTAGTTGGCCGTATGGACCGCGTTCTCGTTGATGCGCCGTGTACTGGAACAGGCACTTGGCGCCGTCATCCAGAATCAAAATGGAAACTAAGACCGGAAGCAGTTGAACGACGGGTTGAAGAGCAAGAAGCCGTTCTTGAAGAAGCCGCACAATATGTGAAGCTTGGCGGGTTCTTGGTTTATGTTACGTGCTCAATTCTCCCACAAGAAAATGAGCTGCAATTGCTGAAATTTGCAGAAACCAACCCAGAGTTTGAAATCGTCTCGGTTGGGGAAGTTTGGCAAGACCTGTTTGGTTTTGAAAAACCACAGCCTTGGTCGGCTGATCTCAACTCGATTACGCTCACACCAGCAGCCACAAATACCGACGGTTTTTTCATCGGTGTATTGTGTCGCGCTGACTAGAGAGGCGCGTTAACCTTTTCCTCACCACGCCTTTCAACAACTTGCTTACCACGCTTAATAACCGAAGGATAACTGTCCTATGGCATGGTGTGTAAATGCTTGAGGCATTACTCGCGTTTTGAGTGATGTCATCAAGAAACCATTTACGAAAAATGGTGGCAATGAACCCGCAAACGGGTCTTAGTTAGGAGTAGCGTTATGATGAAGCAAAAGACAAATGGTCTCTCACTTTGGTTGTTTTCAACAGTCGTACTGTTGAATTTTTTCATTCTTATCACCCTGAGTGATTATTTGATGAAATAGGCTAGTAAACACAGACCATGAAATGACCCGATTGTGCGGTCGTTTCGTTGGTTTGATACGTTATTTGGCAGATTTTTTCACCTAACATCTGTATTTTGGGCATATCAGCTATGTTAAGCTGCAAGCCTTCTTGTCATGCGCGGTGTGATGGATTAATCACCCAACATGACACAGACATCTTCTCCCGATACCATCCTTATTGTCGATTTCGGTTCGCAGGTCACACAGTTGATCGCGCGGCGCGTGCGTGAAGCAGGCGTTTATTGCGAAATCATTCCTTTTCAATCTGCCGAAGCAGGGTTTCACCGCTTAAAACCAAAGGGCGTGATCCTTTCTGGCGGTCCAGCCTCCACTGGTGATATTGATAGCCCACGTGCGCCTCAGGTGATCTTTGACAGTGGCTTGCCGGTTCTTGGCATTTGCTATGGTCAAATGACACTTTGCGTTCAAATGGGCGGTGAGGCGGAAAGTTCCGATCATCGCGAATTTGGTCGTGCAGAAGTGACAGTTAAAAAAGACTGCGCGCTTTTTGATGGCGTTTGGGAAAAGGGCGGTTCACACCAAGTGTGGATGAGCCACGGCGACCGTGTGAATGCTTTGCCTGATGGCTTCGAGGTTATGGCCGCTTCCGAAAACGCGCCTTTTGCGGCTTTCGGCAATGAGGCAATCAATTACTACGGTCTCATGTTCCACCCTGAAGTGGTACACACACTGGATGGCGCGAAGCTCTTGTCTAACTTCGTTCTTGGCGTGTGTGGTTGCACAGGCAGCTGGACTATGGGCGCTTACCGCGAGCAAGCAGTTCAAGCGATCCGTGATCAAGTGGGCGACAAGAAGGTCATTTGCGGCCTTTCAGGCGGCGTAGACAGTGCTGTTGCAGCTGTATTGATCCATGAAGCGATCGGCGATCAGCTGACGTGCATCTTCGTTGATCACGGCCTTATGCGTATGGATGAAGGTGAAGAGGTTGTTTCTCTCTTCCGTGGTCATTTCAATATTCCGCTTGTGCATGTGGATGCCGCTGATCTGTTCATTGGACAGTTAGAAGGCGAAGCAGACCCTGAAACGAAGCGCAAAACTATTGGCCGCTTGTTCATCGAGGTGTTTGAAGCGGAAGCCAAGAAGCTCGGCGGGGCAGACTTCCTTGCCCAAGGCACGCTTTATCCAGATGTGATTGAGAGCGTCTCCTTTACTGGCGGCCCATCGGTCACAATCAAATCACACCACAATGTTGGTGGTCTCCCCGAGCGCATGAATATGGAGCTTGTGGAGCCTTTGCGCGAACTCTTCAAAGATGAAGTGCGCGATCTTGGTCGTGAACTTGGTATCCCTGATCATTTCGTTGGACGTCATCCTTTCCCAGGGCCAGGTCTTGCGATCCGTTGTCCAGGTGGCATCTCGCGCGACAAGCTCGACATTCTTCGCCAAGCAGACGCGATCTATCTTGATGAAATCAAGAAGGCTGGCCTTTACGATGAAATTTGGCAGGCCTTTGCCGTGCTTCTCCCAGTCCAGACTGTTGGCGTGATGGGTGATGGCCGCACGTATGAATTCGTTTGCGCATTGCGTGCTGTCACGTCAGTCGACGGTATGACCGCAGATTTTTATCATTATGATATGAACTTCCTAAGCCGTGCTGCGACGCGCATCATCAATGAAGTGAAGGGCATCAACCGAATAGTGTATGATGTCACCAGCAAACCACCGGGAACGATTGAGTGGGAATAGGCTAACACCTTTCCCATCCCCATCTCGGTGGAATAAACGAGGAGGGATTGGTTTTGACCACATCGACATTCATTGCTGCCTGCATTCAAAACTCCGCAACGAGCGATGGTGATCATAATATTGATGTTGCATCACGTCTTATCCGGCAGGCCGCAAAAGACGGCGCGACCTTCATTGCAACGGCTGAATATTTTTCTGGTCTGACAACGCAGAACGGCCTGTTTATGCCTGCCGCTTTTGTGGAAGAAGGCCATCCCGTGCTTACAGCATTTTCCGCCTTGGCAGCAGAGTTGGAATGCTGGTTGTTGCTTGGTTCTATTGGTGTTTTAACGGCTGACGGGCGCATCAATAATCGTTCTTGCATGATTGGGCCAGATGGGCAGCTGGTTGTTTCCTACGATAAAATCCATCTTTTCGATGTGAATTTAAACGGCGTAGCCTATCGAGAATCCGCGACCATTGCAGCAGGCGGTCAAACTGTCATAGCCGAAACGCCCTTTGCCAATATCGGCCTCTCGATCTGTTATGACCTGCGCTTTGGTGCGCTTTATCGATCATTGGCTCAACAGGGCGCAGATATTCTCGCAACACCAGCCGCTTTTACAAAAGTAACCGGTGAAGCCCATTGGCACGTATTACAACGCGCCCGCGCGATTGAGAACGGCGCCTTTGTTATCGCGCCATGCCAATACGGTGAGATAGAAGGCGGCGGCGCCTGTTATGGCCATTCGCTTATTGTCGATCCATGGGGCGCTGTGCTGGCAGATGGCGGCGAGGGCGAGGGCGTTGTTATGGCTGAGATCGACATGGCAAAAGTGCAAGAAGCGCGGCGACGTATACCTTCGCTTACGCATGATGTCGATTTTTCGGTGTAGTGGTCAGTAAAATATGATGGCGGGGGGGATTAATCGCCAATAAGATCACGGCGCGCTAGGTCCATGTGCAGGTTTAACGCGTCAATTGCTGCATTGATGTCCCGTGCTTTTAACGCATCCAATATTTGGCGATGGTGGCCGTTATATTCACGTACTTTTTGTGGCGTTAGAACCGACTTACGCGCCGCTTGCCATTGCGAATGGGTGCGCACTTCATTGATCTGATTATAGAGCTGCAAAATCAGCGGGTTGCCCGACGCAATAGCGACAGACTGGTGAAAATCTGAATCAAGTTGGGTAAACAGCGCATTGTCGGTTTCGCTGGCTTCAAGAGAAACGAGGATTTTTTCCAAATTCTCCATATCGCGGGCAGTTGCGTGGATAACCGCGAGGCGAAGCATCTGGCGTTCAAAGCCAATACGGGCGTCGATTAGTTGGATTGGACTAATTTCGCCAACAACCTTCTCAATATCGTTTTCTTCGACGATATGAGTCACAAAGGTTCCGCTTCCCACTTTGCGTGAGACCATACCGTCTACCTCTAACGTATCCAGCGCTTTCCTGATTGTGGTTCGAGAAGCGTCATACATTTCAGATAGTTCGCGCTCAGATGGTAATTGGTCACCATTCGTAAACCGCCCAGAACCAATTGCATGCCGAATTTTATCAGCAATAGATCTAGATCCTTGTAGGTTTCGATTTTCCAAATACTCAACGTTCATAAGAAATCGCTTTGATTACCTTCTATTTATTCTGTTTTTATATAAGAAAACTGTTTAATATCAGCGGCTTAGATTGCCAGAAGGGGGGGAGGTTGAACGAGTTTCCTTACCCTATAGATAGTCCGAGTGATTAAATTTTGCAAGTTTGCATAGGAAATGGGCAGGCTAAGTTGTGGATTGAATGCACATTTTTTGAGGTATTGCTTAGGTCTTTAGCACTTGTCTCATTTTCCCTATTGTCAAAATTGGTATGGTATTGGTATAGTAATGGTTATTATTGGATTGAGGAGGGAGAGTTCATAAATGGCAACGGATTTAGAGCGGTTTGTTGAGGCTAAGGGTCGCGACGAAAAAGTAAAAGAAGTGCGTGAGATGATCGACAAGCTTGGCGTCGAGTATCTCTATCTGCAATTCGTCTCTGTCACCGGCAAAATCATGGGTAAGGGCATCCCTGCGGATCACTGGGAGAGCGTCGCTCAAAAGGGCTTCCAGCTCGTCTATGGCGCGACCATGAACTTGTTCCTCAACCGTGCTGGCGAATATATGGGCTATGGTCCAGAGGCTGCTGAGTTGGTTGGCATTCCTGAACCTGAAACATTTATGCAGCTACCGTGGGCACCAAAAATTGGTCGGTTCTATTGTACGCTCTTCCGTAACCGTGAAGAGAAGGAAGATCCAGGTGGGTATCTAACATCGGATAGTCGCGGAAACCTTCGCCGCCTTCATGAGAAATTCCAAGAAAAACATGGCACACAGCTACGCATCGGCACAGAGCCGGAAATGATGTGGTTGAAGTTCAACGAGGATGGCAAGCCAGAAGATGGTTTCTCCAAACCTTATTGCTATCACATTGACCAGTTTGAAAGCCTTCGCCCTGTCACAATGAAGGTAATGGAATACACCCGCAAAATGGGCCTCGATATGATCCAAGGTGATCACGAAGATGCGCCGGGTCAATTGGAACTCAACTGGATGTTTGATGACGTGTTGCGCAATGCGGACCGTTTGACCACATACCGCCAGATTTGTGCGCAAGTGGCGCGTGAGTTCGGTATCTTTGCTTGCTTTATGACAAAACCATTCATGGGCGTGTCTGCGTCTGGTTGTCACCATAATATGTCTTTATGGCGTGGGGGCGAGGACCAGTTTGTTCGCACGGGCAACGATCCAGACAATCTGCCAGGCATGCGCGACAACTACATGTATGTGAAAGGTGGCGAGAACACCTTCATGCCGGATGATGATGATCCACAAATGCCAGGTGCAGAAGGCCTTCGTGCCATCGGCGGCGTTGTGCATCACTTGCAAGCGTTGACCGCGATTGGTTGTTCAACAGTGAACTCATACCGTCGTTTGTGGGATACAGGCTTTTGGGCGCCGGTCTTTGCTGACTGGGGTTTCCAAAACCGCACGACAGGTCTTCGCGTTTCTGCACCGGGCCGTTTTGAGTATCGCTCCGTCGATTCAATGGTGAACCCTTATCTCATGGGCTCAACTCTATTGGCTGCCATGGATGATGGCATTGATAACAATCTTGATCCAGGCGCACCAGAAGAGCGTAACATTTACGAAGCTATTAAAGAGGGCAAAGAAGTGAAGAAGCTTCCAATGTCTCTCGGTGAAGCGTTGGTTCACCTCGAGCATAGCGAAGTCGTAAGACGCGGTATGCCGGGCGAAATGTACCGCCTCTACAATGAATATAAGTCAGACGAACATGCTCGCTCCATGTCCACTGTGACTGATTGGGACAAAGAAACTTATATGGAATGCTTGCCGTAAGCAGCAAGCAAACTCCAAAAATAATTAAAGAATTCCGGCAGGGATTGTCCTGCCGGCAAACTAGTCAACAGGAGAAATGTGCCCATGTGCGGAATAGCAGGGCTGATCCACCGAAAAGGGTCAAGCAATGTTGGTCAAGAAATGACCAACATGCTGCAGGCGCTAAAACATCGAGGGCCGGATTCAACCGGGTTCGCGGTCTATGGTGAGCCAGAAGAAAATACATTCATTTTGCGCTTTAAGGTCGCTGAGCAAGAAGATCTCGCGAAGTCCTTAAAAATGGGCGACGAGATTGTGAAGCGTAAAGCAGCAGTCGACGAAACTTTGAAAGCGCTTGGCGTCGTTGTCAAAGAATTAGCAGAAGCGACGGAGTACGCTTATCGCTACGAAATTCAATATGACGGCGACATGCAAAAAATGGCTGATCATGTGGAAGACATTGATGGGGCTGAAATCCTGTCAGTTGGTTCTGCATTGGAGCTGATCAAAGACTTGGGTGATGCAAGCGTTGTTTCAGAGGCTTATGGTCTTGATAACTTCACTGGCACACATGCCATCGGTCACACACGCATGGCGACTGAATCAGACGTGGATATTCGCTCGGCGCACCCATATTGGGCGTACCCATATAGCGATATTGCCGTGGTTCATAACGGCCAGATCACAAACTACTGGTTGATGCGTCGCCAGTTGGAGCGTGAAGGGCAGCGTTTTGTTTCCAATTGTGATTCAGAACTGTTGGCCGTTTACACAGCGGTGAACCTTGAAAAAGGTCTATCACTGGAAGAAAGCCTGACTAAATCCATCGACGAGATCGACGGTGTATTCACGTACCTCGTGACCACCAAAGACCAACTCGGCATGGCAAAAGACTCAATGGCGGCTAAGCCAATGGTTCTTTATGAGAGCGATGACATGGTGGCCCTTGCTTCTGAAGAAGTCGCAATCCGCGCCATTATTCCACACGAAATTGACACTTGGGATCCGTATGATGAGGAGGTCCGCGTATGGCAGGCGTAGAAACATCCCACGAGATGGGACTGCACACGGAACCGCTTAAGGGCCGTGATATTAAAACAATGTTCTCTCTGGATAACGAAGGCACCTATGCCTATGCGTTTGCTCCAGATGTGGACTTTAACAAACGGAGTTCGGTTGATTGCGAAGGCAAAGAAGCGACCGAAATCAATCTCGAAATTCGTGAACTGATTAAAACAGGTCACGGCACCATTGTGCTTGAGAATCCAGGTGCGAAACATTCAATTATCGTCGGCATTCTGCATCGCATGAATTTCATCGTGAATGGATCGCTTGGTTACTTTGGCTGCGGTCTTCTTGATGGCCCATCGGTGCGCATCAATGGTCGTGTTGGTTGGTCATTCGGTGAAAACATGATGGCTGGCGTTTGCGTTGTTGAGAAAAACGCAGGCTCTACCTTCGGCGCAGCCATTCGTGGTGGGGATCTTGTTTGCAAAGGCTCAGTGGGTTCTCGTACAGGCATCGACCAAAAGGGTGGCACCATCCTTGTGGGCGGCGACACGGGCGCGTTCTCAGGCTTTATGATGCAACGGGGCCGCATGGTTGTCTGTGGTAATGCAGGCAAAAACCTTGGCGACAGCATGTATGACGGCACCATTTATGTTGGCGGCGAAATCCGCGATCTTGGTGTTGATGCTATTCCAGCAGAACTGACGGACCTTGATAAAGCTTGGCTCACCAGAAAGCTCACTCAATATGAGATGATGCCAGAAAAAGGTGTCGATCACTTCACTAAGATCGTCGCAGGTAAGCAACTTTGGTCATACGACAACCTCGAACCATCAGAGAAGAAGCTGGTCCTCTAAAGGGCTAAGCATTCATGTTTAGGAGCATATCATGCTAGATAAATCAAAACAGGAAACTGGCTTCTCGAAACTTCAAGAAGAAGAGAAATATCGTCTGGGTTCCAGCTCGGTTTTCACACCGGAAGTCGTCAATGACATCCACATTAAGTCAGAACTTGGCCGCTATCGTATGCGCGGTTTCTCATTGTTCAAGAAAATCCCACACTGGGATGATCTCACATTCTTGCCGGGCACGTTGACCCGCTTCGTGATTGAAGGTTACCGCGAGAAGTGTTTGACAAAAACAGTGATTGGCCCACGCGCTAAGCGACCAATCGAATTGGATATTCCAATTTATATTACAGGTATGAGCTTCGGCGCTTTGTCGTTCGAAGCCAAAACGGCGCTGGCACGTGGTGCTACCATGGCAGGTTCTGCAACCTGTTCGGGTGAGGGGGGAATGATCCCGGACGAGCGCCGTTACTCTTCAAAATGGTTCTACCAGTGTATTCA
>JBDWKL010000038.1 GCA_039973685.1 Hyphomicrobiales bacterium | reverse complement strand
ATTCGTGTGTTTTTCGAGATTACGGCGCGGTTGTTTTATACGCTGGCCATTTCGCTGATCCCTTTATCTGCTGCCACCGTGATCATGCAGGCGACACCGCTTGTTGTGGTGATTGGTGCTGCCTTGGTTTTTGGCGAAAAGGTTGGTTGGCGCAGGTGGACGGCGATTTTCATCGGGTTGGTCGGGGTTCTCATCATTATTCAGCCTGGAACGGATAGCTTCTCAGCGCTGTCGATCTTGGCCGTTATCGGCGTGCTTGGGTTCGCAGGCCGTGACCTCGCCAGCCGCGCCGCACCCGCATCACTCAGCACATCAATCCTTGGCCTTTATGGCTTCTTAGCAATCGCTGTTGCTGGCGTATTGTTCTTGGCATGGGAACCTGCAGCCTTTGTATGGCCGAGCGCTGAGGTTTCGTTGTTTCTGCTTGGCGCCGTTCTGTTCGGCGTCGGTTCCTACGCCTGCTTGATGATCGCTATGCGCACGGGCGAAGTCTCCGCCGTCACCCCGTTCAGATACACGCGGCTCATATTCGGCATCGCCTTGGGCATCGCGGTTTTCGGCGAGCAGCTAACGCTTTCAATGGTGATTGGTTCGGGGCTGATCGTGCTGTCTGGCCTGTTTATTTTATGGCGCAGTAAGCAGGTGGAGGCGGTGAAGTAGGGGGGGCGAAAGAACCATCGACGATATTTTAAAAGGAATATGGGCGGGTGAAAGTTTTACCTTTATGTCACTACGCCATTTCAGCCGTACGTTTGCGTTTCCCTCGGTTTCTCAAGTTACGCATAAGGAGAATTATGCCGAGAATTGATCCAAGCCATACGATCCCATTGACATAATCGATGAAGGTCGGCGCGTGGGATACAATTCGATCATCGTCAGGGTGAATATATAATTCTAAAACATCATCAATATTATAGTTAGCAGCCTTCGAAGGGTCTCTCCAAAATTCATTTAATTGTACGTTTTTAAGGGCAAATGTAATGCCTGTTACTCCATTGCTTTTTTCATATTCGATTTTTGAGAAACGCAATCGTTTTTCGAGGTATCGAATTTTGCGGTTACGTTTGTTTTTTCTGGTTGCTGCGGAGATGGTTGGTTGTTTTTCATCAAGCTGATGAGGGTGGCCCGATGCTGGGTATTTTCGGAAACTACTTCTAGGAGATGTTTGGAAAACTTTTAATGTTTCGAAGCCCGCCACATGACCAAATGCATGATCATATGCGAACGAGAAATAAATTTTCTCTATGGATGTTCCGGTACTACGCGTTGCTGTGAAAACGAAGGGCCAAAACGCAAGAAATACGATGGCGAGAAATGTAATATACGCGACCATGCGAGTTATTGTGCGTGTAAAAAATGCTGAGAACATGTTGTTGAGCACCTAGTTCAAAACCTATTTCATACAGGCTGGGCCGATATATGAGGTGAGGAATCGTATGTTATTGAATTCTTCAATCTCAAATTACCCCACAACATAGCCGCCAGCAACCGAAGTTGCTGATGGCGCTCAATCATGCAGTTAGTCTAACCACCCACACTCAAGCGGCAGACGACGCGTTGGACTTCCGCTTGTTGGAATGCCAGCGCTTGCGGCCACTATTTGCTTGGCCGGGCCCTGATTTCTTCGGGCCTGATTTTCTCTGCTCTCCGCCTTTATTCCCGCCACCATTTGCTGATTTGTTTTTGTTGTTTCGGTTGCGGGAAGGGCCGTTGCGTTTGGCGGGTTTGTTGTTTGCTTTGGGGGTGCTTGGTTGTTCGCTTCCTGTGGTTTCAGCAGGGGCTTCGCCCTCAACAGGCAGTCTGTTGCCGATGAGCTTTTCGATGTCTTTGAGGTAGCCGCGTTCGCTCGTATCGCAGAAGGAGATCGCAACGCCGCTTTTGCCCGCACGTGCAGTTCGTCCGATGCGGTGAACGTAGGATTCTGGCAGGTTGGGCAGGTCGAAGTTTATGACATGGGTGATGCCGTCAATGTCGATACCGCGCGCTGCAACGTCTGTTGCAACCAGAACAGCAATTTCGCCTGTGCGGAATTCGTTCATCACGCGGTCGCGCTGGTTTTGTGACTTGTTGCCGTGGATCGCCGCCGCCTTGATCTTGGCTGTTGCAAGGTTTTTGCTGATACGGTCCGCGCCGTGTTTCGTGCGGCTGAAGACGACGGTGCGCTTTACTTCTGGCTGAGACAGAATTTCCGCCAAGACACGGCGTTTATCGCCTTTCTCAACATGGCGCACACTCTGCTCAATACGCTCGATTGGCTTGGAGACTGCCGCGACTGAGATTTCGACGGGCTTATTGAGAAGGTCTTTCGCAAGCTTCTTAATTTGCATCGGCATGGTTGCTGACAAAAGGGCGGTCTGTCGTTTTGTCGGCAGTTTGCCAACGATCCGTCTGATGTCTGGCAGGAAGCCAAGGTCCAGCATTTGGTCTGCTTCATCAATCACAAGAGAATTAGCCTTGGTCATAATGACGACGCCCGCGTTGATGTGATCAAGCAAGCGACCAGGTGTCGCCACCACAATATCAACCCCTGCAGTCAGCGCCTTGATTTGCTGTTTCGGCCTAACGCCGCCCACAACAAGTGTCACGGTTATGTCTGTGAATTTGGCATAGCTGTTGATGTTGTCGACGATTTGGGAGGCTAGCTCGCGGGTGGGTGACAAGATCAGCGCGGAGCACATTTTTGGTGCGCGTTTGCGTTTTTGTTCGACAATGTCATGGAGCAGCGGCAACACGAAGGAGGCCGTTTTGCCTGTTCCTGTTTGCGCAATGCCAATGATGTCTTGACCCTTCAAGAGCGCAGGGATCGCTTTTGCTTGGATGGGGGTCGGATTGGTATATCCTTCAGCTGATACTGCTTTAAGGATTGGCTCTGATAAGCCTAGTTCGTTGAATGTAATCAAAATTTCTCTTCATAACCATGCGCATAGCAAGGCGATACGCCAAGTGCGTTTGGTTTTTCAAATTGGGGAGTTTGTGTAGATTAACTACCTAAGTTTCTGGGCCATTTTTGGCTGTTCTAGACTGGGAGTTGTCATTTTAAGTCGAGAACATGGTGCCGCTGACGTAATCATCTACACGCGGCTGTTGATGCAGGCTTATAAGGAATAGACTAAGAAAACAACAATTCATTTCTAATCGAGCATTTCTGTTGAGCAGATAGTTAGCGTAATGAATTTGTATGATCGCGGCTGGGTGAGGGCGTTCGGTCCAATCCAGACCATTGTTTGCCTCTCAAACCTCGCCATTATGTGACGCATCTGCAACAGGTGTTGCTCATTGTGATCAATCGTGCGGATAGGACTGGTATCCTGCCTCGTTTTCGGCACATTTCAGGTTGCATAGAATTCAAGCAAGAAGCCCGCACTTTGTGCAGGGTTGTCGGAGAAACCAATGGACATCAAAATCAACGATAAAAGAAATTTGCCATCACGCCATGTGTCGGTCGGCCCGCGCCGTGCGCCGCACCGTTCGTATTATTACGCAATGGGCATGACGTCAGAGCAGATTAATCAGCCATTCGTTGGTGTTGCAAGTTGTTGGAATGAGGCGGCTCCGTGTAATATTTCTCTCATGCGTCAGGCGCAAGCCGTGAAGCATGGTGTGGCAAGTGCCAATGGCACACCGCGCGAATTTACGACTATCACCGTGACAGACGGTATTGCGATGGGCCACGAGGGCATGAAGTCTTCTTTGGTATCTCGTGATGTAATTGCCGATTCGGTTGAACTCACCATGCGCGGTCACTGTTATGATGCGCTGGTTGGTCTAGCAGGCTGTGATAAATCTCTACCGGGCATGATGATGGCAATGGTTCGCTTGAACGTGCCGTCTGTGTTCCTTTATGGCGGTTCAATTTTGCCGGGCCGTTTCAAAGGTAAAGAAGTGACCGTTCAAGATGTGTTTGAAGCGGTTGGTCGCCACTCTGTGGGTGATATGTCTGATGCAGACCTAACCGAGCTTGAACAATCAGCTTGCCCATCTGCTGGTGCTTGTGGTGCGCAGTTTACAGCCAACACAATGGCAACCGTGTCAGAAGCAATTGGCTTGGCATTGCCTTATTCTGCTGGCGCGCCAGCTCCTTATGAATTCCGCGATAAATTCTGCGTGGCTGCTGGTGAGCAGGTGATGGAACTCATCCACCGCAATATCCGTCCGCGCGATATCGTGACCCGCAAATCTCTCGAAAACGCTGCAACAGTTGTGGCAGCTTCCGGTGGTTCAACCAATGCAGCGCTTCATTTGCCTGCTATTGCCAATGAGATCGGTATTGATTTCGATCTGTTTGATGTTGCCGAAGTCTTTAAGCGCACGCCTTACATTGCTGACCTTAAGCCTGGTGGGAAATATGTGGCGAAAGACATGTTTGAAGTTGGCGGCATTCCGTTACTCATCAAAACTTTGCTTGATGCTGGCTTCATGCACGGTGATTGCATGACGGTTACAGGCCGCACAATTGCTGAGAACATGGAAAGCGTTGAGTGGAACGACGATCAAGACGTGGTCTATTCTGCAAGAACGCCGATCACCGAAACAGGTGGTGTTGTCGGCCTTAAAGGCAACCTCGCGCCAGAAGGTGCGATCGTTAAGGTTGCTGGCATGGAGAACCTCAAGTTCACAGGCCCAGCGCTTTGTTTTGACACTGAGGAAGAAGCATTCGAAGCAGTGAATAAACGTGCCTACAGCGAAGGCGATGTTTTCGTTATTCGTTTTGAAGGTCCAAAAGGTGGTCCGGGCATGCGTGAAATGCTTGCAACAACCGCCGCACTTTACGGGCAGGGCATGGGCGACAAAGTTGCGCTCATTACTGATGGCCGCTTCTCAGGCGCGACACGCGGCTTCTGTATTGGCCATGTTGGGCCGGAAGCTCAGGTGGGTGGTCCTATCGGATTGTTAAAAAATGGCGACATTATTGAAATTGACGCCATAGAAGGAACACTAAATGTTCAACTTTCTGATGTAGAGTTAGAAGAACGCCGCAAAGATTGGGCGCCGAAGGTCACACAGTTTGGTTCTGGTGCTCTTTGGAAATACGCCCAAACGGTTGGTCCAGCGCAACATGGTGCGGTGACACACCCAGGTGGCAAAGACGAAGTAAAAGTTTACGCCGACATATAGAGGTAGCAGGCAGAATATGCGTATCAATCGCGAGTATATTAAAGGTTTTGGAACTAGCTTCACCGCTCTTGCGGTGGTTGGGGCGATGGTGGCGACTGCACTGGTGTCAGAACCAGCACTCGCTCAGTCATCGGTCGACAACGATAGCCCGTTCCAATTCCATGATCTCGATTCTGGCACAGATGAGAATTTGTCGTTTGATGCCGAGAAGGTTGATTCTGCTTCTGTAAAAGCCCTCGAGTTTGCAGCAGAAGAAGGCGACGAGATTGCTATGTGGCAATTGGGCCGCCATTATTCTGTTGTCGCTAAAGGCGAAGGCAATCACCTACGTGCGTTTGAAATGTTCTCACGTTTGGTGCGTACACAAGGCCAGCGGACGCCTTATTCGGATAAGGCGCCGTTCACGGCCCATGCTTTGGTATCGCTCGGATCGTACTACCGCAAAGGCATTCCAGACACCTATGTGTCGCGCAATTCTGATCTGGCATGGTCCATGTTTATGACAGCAGCCACTTCTTATGGCGACCCTAGAGCGCAGTATTCTCTGTTTCAAATGTGTGACAGCGAATTGACGGATCGTTGTTCGCAAGTGCAAGCAGGACGTTGGCTTAAGCGGTCTGCAGTCAATGGTGAAATTAACGCACAAGCTCGTTTCGGTTATCGCCTATTTGAAGGCGAAAAAGGTGTGCGTCGCGATAAGGTTGCTGGTCTAACATGGCTGACAATTGCCCGCGAACGGGCTCATGTGGCACGCCACGCGCAGGTGTTTGATCTTCACGAACGCGCATTCTCACTGGCAAGCGCCGAAGAGCGCAGCGAAGCCCGCATTCGCGCGGAAAAATGGATGCAAAGAAAGTGCGGAAACGTGCTGACGTGCTAATTCTGTTTAGCGCTTAAGCTTGTGCTTATGCCTATTGAAGCGGATTATGCTTTAAGCCTAACTTCTTAAAATCAATCGTCGCCGTACTATAAGGCTGAGCGGATTTGTTCGGCTGATAATGAGTGAACGGGCAACCTTTGCCGGTAAATTTCCACGACGTATTGTTCAACACATACTCACAACGCGCTTCTTTCAGGCCTTCATTGGTCTTGATGCAGGTAAAATTGCCAACCTGAATGCGCTCCCCAACCGAACTGCGACAATGACATTTCGCGGCAGCTTCTGCGGTGGTGGGGATTGATGACACCGCTATTGCAACGCCCGATATCAAGGGTAGAAAATTCAACAAAGCCTTATACCGCATAGCAAGTTCCTCTGTCTGGTTGCTATGAAGGGTAACACTAGTCAGTGATTTGGCAAAATTCTAACCGTAAGTAATCCACACAGGCACATGGTCTGAAGGCTTTTCCCATCCACGGGTATGCTTGTCTATCGCCGCATCTTTCAGGTGTAAGGCGGCTTCTGGTGACAGCAAGAGGTGATCAATTCGGATGCCGTTGTTCTTATTCCAAGCGCCTGCTTGATAATCCCAGAATGTGTAGGCTTCTTCATCTGTCACAGAGCGAATCGCTTCGGTGAAACCTAAGTTCAACAGTCGATTGTAGGCTTCGTTCGTCTCAGGCCGATAGAGCGCGTCGCCTTCCCATGCTTTTGGGTTGTGGCAATCAATCGGCTCTGGGATCACGTTATAATCACCTGCCAAGATGAACGGTTCTTCGAGCGCCATGCGGTCGATTGCCCAGTCTTCTAAGCGCTTCATCCATGCAAGTTTGTAAGGGTATTTCTCTGTGTCGACAGGATTGCCGTTTGGTAGATAGAGGCAGCCAACGCGTAAAGGGCCATTGTCTGTTGAAAAGACACCTTCAATGAAGCGAGCTTGTTCGTCGCTTTCATCACCAGGGAGGCGGCGGTTTACTTCTTCAAAGGGAAGCTTAGAGAGGATTGCAACGCCGTTGAAGCCTTTTTGGCCGTGGGTTTCGACGTTGTAGCCGAGTGCTTCTAGCCGCTCACGGGGGAAATTTTCATCAACGCTTTTGATTTCCTGAAAACAGGCAATATCAGGGTCAGCTTCTTTCAGCCACGCTTCAACAGTTTCAATACGGGCTTTAATGCCGTTGATGTTCCAAGTCGCAATTTTCATGAAATGGGACTTCTAAATAGAGAAGCTGGTGCCGCAACCGCAGGCGGCTGTGGCATTCGGGTTTTTGATTTGAAAGCTTTGGCCTATCACATCATCAACGAAATCAATCTCTGATCCTTCTAAGAAAGGCTGGGAAACATCGTCGATGTAAACCACGGCTTCTTCCCGTTTTAAAACGAGGTCGCCTTCTTGTTCTGATGTGTCGAGGTCGTATTTATATGAAAACCCTGAACAACCGCCACCTTCAACGCTTATACGCAAGGCTGTTCCATCGGCTTCTGAGCTTAAAATTTTGCTGATACGCTTCGCAGCGCTCTCACTTAACGTGATAGAAGATGATGGTTCTGTCATAAGAATCTCTCTATGATGGACAATCTAATTTAAATGATAGTTAGGCATTGAACGATGGCCTGTCAAACATCGATAACAAGCAAAATAGGTTTTGGAGGGGAAGGGCGCGCTTTGGCTGCCTGCAATCCTGCCGAAACCAAAGGGCGGTTGGTGGCGGAACCGAGTAGCCCTACACGTACGGATTTTCAGCGTGATCGTGACCGCATTGTCCATTCCACGGCATTTCGGCGGCTTAAGCATAAGACGCAGGTGTTTATCTATCACGAAGGTGATCATTTCAGAACACGGCTTACCCACACCATCGAAGTGGCACAAATTGCTCGCGCTATTGCCCGCGCTTTGCGCCTTGATGAGGATTTGGCAGAAGCTTTGGCGTTAGCTCATGATTTGGGGCACACTCCTTTCGGCCATGCGGGGGAAGATGGGTTAGATCATATGATGTCGCCGTATGGTGGCTTTGAACATAATGCTCAAACGCTCCGCTTGGTGACGGAATTAGAACGCCGGTACGCCGAATTTGATGGGCTGAACCTTTCATGGGAAACGCTAGAAGGCATCGTGAAGCACAATGGCCCTTTGCTCAATAGTGAGGGGAAACCAACAAAGCGCTATGAGGAAAATGGCATTCCTGATGGTATCGCCAAATATAATACGCGCCACGACCTCAAACTTGATGGTCACGCGAGCCTTGAAGCCCAAGCCGCTGCGATTGCTGATGATATTGCTTACAATGCACACGATATCGATGACGCTTTGCGTGGTGGTGTGTTCCAATTAGGTGATCTAAGTGATGTTCCTCTTGCTGGAGAGATATTGGTTGACGTTCGAAAGCGTTATCCGAACCTTGATCGAACGCGCACAACGCATGAGCTCATTCGTCGCTTAATCACGCGTATGATTGAGGATGTTATCCATACAGCGACCAAAAACATAGAAAACTCTGGCTTAAAATCAGTTGATGATGTTCGGCAGTTTGGTGAAACTTTGGTCGGATTTTCCACAGCCATGGGCAATGCCGAGCGGGGAATAAAAAGGTTTTTGTTTAACCGCATGTATCATACGCCTGAATTATTGCGGGTTCGCATCAATGCTGAACTTATGGTTGCTGATCTGTTTGAGCTGTATTTTGAACGCCCGAATGAAATGTCGAATGATTGGGCCAATGATATTGCGAAAACAGGCGACGATGAAATCGCCCGCGCGCGGCAGGTGTGTGATTATGTGGCCGGTATGACTGACCGTTTTGCCGTGCAAGAGCATCGCCGATTATTTGACGTTACACCAGATTTGCGCTAGGCGCGTGCAGGCATTAAGCCCCACCTGCCATCCCTTGCCAATTTCTTCGAAAGCATAGCCACACATGAATATTTTTAGCCTGTTCACCGATCGGGTCGTTGAAGCCACTAAAGCGCTTAATCTTGATGGCGTTGATTGGGCTGCTGTTGATTTCTCTCGCGTTGTCGTAGAGCCGCCGCGTGATGCTTCTCACGGTGATTTGGCCAGCAATGTTGCGATGGTGCTGGCAAAAGGTTTGGGCCTGAAGCCGCGTGATTTTGCTGAACAAATCAAACAAGGCCTTGAAGCAGATACTGACATTGCAGCAGTAGAAATTGCCGGACCGGGTTTTATCAATATCCGGCTTCATGCGGCGTTTTGGACCAAGCATTTGGGCGCGATATTGGATGCAGGCAAGTCCTATGGCGCCAACTATGTTGCTAAACCGCTTAAAGTGAATGTTGAGTATGTCTCTGCAAACCCAACAGGCCCAATGCATGTAGGCCATTGTCGCGGTGCGGTTGTGGGGGATGCGATTGCGAACCTCTTGTCCTTCGCAGGCCATAAGGTCACCAAAGAATATTACACCAATGATGCAGGCGGTCAGATCGGCGTTTTGGCAAAGTCTGTCTATCTCAGATATTGCGAAGTCTTGGGCGAAGACATTGGTGAGATCCCAGAAGGACTTTATCCTGGTGAATATCTGAAACCAGTTGCTGCTGAATTGGCGGCTGAATACGGCGAAACGCTTAAGGCGATGCCGGAAGATGAGCGCCTTTCAATCATTTCTGATACGGCAATCGACGCAATGATGGACTTGATCCGCGCTGATTTGGCCCTTTTGAATGTGCGCCATGATGTGTTCTTCTCTGAACGTTCACTGCACAAGAAGGTGGGCGATGCAGAAAACCGGATTGATGACACGCTCAACAAGCTCACAGAGCGCGGTCTGGTCTATGAAGGCACTTTGCCACCACCAAAAGGGCAATTACCTGAAGATTGGGAAGATCGGCCACAGACCTTGCTGCGCGCAACTGATTTTGGTGACGACATTGACCGTCCACTTAAGAAATCGGATGGCGCGTATACCTATTTTGCCGCTGACGTCGCTTATTTCCGTGATAAATTTGAACGCGGTTTTGAAGAAATGCTCTTCATCTTGGGCGCGGACCATGGTGGCTATGTGAAGCGCTTAGGCGCTGTTGCAAATGCCATTGCGGGTGATAAAGCCGAACTGAAAGTGCTGCTTTGCCAACTCGTTCGCTTGTTGCGCGATGGTGAACCAGTGAAAATGGGTAAGCGGACGGGCAATCTCATCACGTTGCGCGATGTGGTGGATGAAGTGGGTGCTGATGCGGTTCGTTTCATGATGTTATACCGCAAAAACGATGCGCCGCTTGATTTCGATTTTGCCAAAGTGACCGAGCAATCGAAGGATAACCCTGTTTTTTATGTGCAATATGCCCATGCAAGAACACATTCTGTGTTTAAGATGGCGGCAGAACGTACCGATTTGACGGAAAGTGACTGGCGAAATGTGTCTCAAGACGTGATTGACAAGCTTGTCGATCAAAGCGAAATTGCGCTTATTCAAAAAATGGCCGCATTTCCGAGGATTTTAGAGACGTCGGTAGAGGCAAAAGAGCCCCATAGGTTGGCTTTTTATCTGTTTGAACTCGCCAGTTCCTTCCATAGTCATTGGAATATCGGTAAGGATCGTCCAGAATTACGCTTTATTAATGATAAAGACCGACAATTGACCTGTGCACGGCTCGCGATGGTTGCAGCAGTAAGTGATGTGATCGCAGCGGGTTTATCGATTATCGGTGTTTCTGCGCCGAATGAAATGCGTTAGGTTACGGGGGCTGTAATATACAGCCTAGACACCGATAACCTTTGGGGAAGAAGGTA
This sequence comes from Hyphomicrobiales bacterium, assembly GCA_039973685.1. Lineage (NCBI taxonomy): Bacteria > Pseudomonadati > Pseudomonadota > Alphaproteobacteria > Hyphomicrobiales > Hyphomicrobiales bacterium. The sequence goes on along the minus strand of JBDWKL010000038.1, from coordinate 15,273 downwards.
CTCGATGTCAAAATCGTCAGGGGATACAAAAACAACAGCGCCGCTCGCGGAAAGTGATCCGTTAGCTGAATTGGCAAAGCTTGTTAGCGCTGGCAGTGTTTTTGGAAATGTGTCAGATGATGCCACAGGCGAAGCTATGGGTGATCCGTCGTTTGAGCCCTCTGTCGCGCAAGGTGCGGATAGTGAGATGGGTCTCACGGCACCTGCAACAGAAGCCCTTAATGTATCCAATGCCTCAACATTAGATTTTGACGCAGAGCTTGGCGCTCAGTTAGAAGCAGAACTTGTGAGCGAGCTTTATGAAAGCGAAGCGCCGGTTGTTGCTGAACCACAGGTTGAAGCACCCGTAGCTCCTGACGTTGCCGACATTGATGAAAAAATATCCAGTGCTCTCGATGAAGCATTGAACCTAGAGGGTTTTGTTTCTGAAGCGCCAGTTGAGGCTGCAGTTGAAGCAGCTTTACCTGAGGCGGCCGTACCGGAACCAGTTCAAGAAGTTGCGGTTGATGCGCCCGAAATAGAACCCCAAATCAATTTTGAGAGCTTTGAAGCAGAAATTTCTGCCGCAGCGGCGTCCGGTTTCCCATCTGTTGATGTGCCAACGCCAAGTGCTGATTTTGCAACAGATGCCCCAAGCGCTCCGGCTGTAGATCCAATGGTTGCAGCTTTAGAGGCCCCAGGTTTTGATGCTAGCGTTATTCCGTCGGCCTTACCAACGGGTGATGTTGATCCGCTTGATAATATCCAGTTTGAAACAGCTGAAGACGAATTTGTTGCTGACTATGAAAACGACAACAAATCAAACGGCAAAGGCATGCTTGCCATTGCGGCGGTCTTGCTTGTGGCACTGGTTGGCGGAGCAGGGGCTTATTTTATCGGCGCATTTGGTGGTGGTTCCGACGACCCTGTTGTTGTTGCTGCTGACAATCAACCTGTACGTGTTAAACCTGATGATCCAGGTGGGCGCAAAATTCCAAACCAAGACAGCACCGTTTACAATACGCTAGATGGCGAAGAAAAAGACCAGACTCAAGAAAGCCGCCTTGTTGTGCGCAGTGAAGAGCCTGAAGTTGGAGATAGCGACCGTCCGCGCGTGATTTCACCGAATTCTCGCATTAGAGATGTCAGCGCGACTGTGCCGCCAAGTGGTCCTAGAACTGTTAAAACTGTGATTGTTCGCCCAGATGGCACATTGGTCCGCCCAGAAGCTGACGATACTGCTGCTGCTTCATCACCGTCTGAGACGTCTCTTGTTGATGCCTCTGAAACTGTTGCAAATGCGGCAGGGCAAGAAGTTGCATCAGCAGGTGAAGAACTTACGCCACGCGCTGTAAGCACAGAGGCTTTGTCGTCCGATGCAGAAAATGCAAGCGCTGAGGCACCTGCAACATCGCAAGAAACTGTACAAGTTGCAGCATTGCCGCCAATTCCTCGCGCCAATAACATCCGCAACCGTTCTACCGCTGCACAGGCTCAGCCAACACAACTAACCCCGACAACTCGGGCACCTGCAGCAACGTCAAGCACGCCTGCTGCGAATTCTGGTGACTATGTGGTTCAGCTTTCAGCACAGCGCTCTGATGAAGCCGCAAGAACGAACTTCCGTCGATTGCAACAGCGTTATTCGGTTCTAGCGAACTATTCGTTGAATGTGCAGCGGGCTGATCTTGGTGATCGTGGCGTTTATCACCGTGTACGCGTTGGGCCATTTGCACGAAGTGCGGCTAATTCCGTATGTGAGCGCGTGAAATCGCAAGGTGGCGATTGTATCGTTCGTCGTCAGTAAAGTTACGAGCCAATAGTTTTTCAATTTAAATATTTGATCTAAGGGGTAATATGGCGCAACAAAAAGCCTTTATCGCGGGTTGTGCTGGGTTAACACTCAGCGCTGACGAGAAGCAGTTTTTCGCGAATGAACGCCCATGGGGCTTTATTCTGTTCAAGCGCAATTGTGAGAGCAAGGCGCAAATTTCTGATCTTTGTGCTGCACTCAGAGAGGCTGCTAACGCTCCGCAAGCGCCGATTTTTATTGATCAAGAAGGTGGCCGTGTTCAACGGTTACAACCACCTATTTGGCCGAAATACCCGACAGGACAAACCTTCGCAGATCTTTATGCTAAGGATGAAGCAGTTGGCGAACGGGCAGTCTACTTGGCAGCCCGCTTGATTGCTCATGATTTGATTGAAATCGGGGTTGATGCTGATTGTCTGCCCGTTTTGGATGTGCCGGTTCCCGGTGCCCATGATGTGATTGGCGACAGGGCTTATGGCCGTGACCCGCGCATTATTTCCCATCTTGGTGGGCTTGCTGCTGATGCCTTGGTGGATGGCGGTGTTTTGCCCGTGATTAAGCACATACCGGGCCATGGTCGTGCTGGTGTTGACAGTCATTTGGAGCTTCCACGCGTGGATGCCTCGCGCCACGACCTTGAAACCATCGATTTTGCCCCGTTTAAGGCTTTGGCTCATCTGCCAATGGCAATGACGGCTCATGTTGTCTATGAGGCGCTGGATGCGTCTGCCCCTTGTTCAACGTCACCGAGCGTTATTTCGGAAATAATTCGCGATTTTATAGGGTTTGACGGGCTTTTAATGTCCGATGACGTGTCAATGAACGCACTTCATGGGGAAATCAGCGACAGAACGGCGGCTTGCTTTGCAGGAGGCTGCGATTTTGTGCTTCATTGTAACGGTAAGTTCGATGAGATGCAGCAAGTGGCGGTTAACACGCCGGAACTTGAAGGAAAAGCGGCAATACGCGGGGACAAAGCCCTTGCATGGCGCAAAAAACCATCAAGTTTTGACGCGAAGGCCGGTTTGAGCGAATTGGAAGCCATCGTTTCCACCCTTTAAGCTGACACATCATCGGGCACATGGTTATGTGGGCCGGTTATGTCTGACAATGTAAGCATTTGGGAAGAAGATGATAAGCGCATCAACGCGAATGGCGAGCCATTGGTTGTTGATGTTGATGGCTTTGAGGGCCCGCTTGATTTGCTCTTATCGCTTGCCCGTACCCAAAAAGTAGATCTCGCCAAAATTTCGATTTTGAAGCTGGCAGAGCAATATCTTTCCTTTATCGACAAATTGCGAGATATGCGCCTTGAATTGGCGGCTGATTACCTTGTTATGGCCGCTTGGCTGGCGTTTTTGAAATCTAAGCTCTTGTTGCCAGAACCAGAGGCAGAAGAAGAGGAAAATGCAGAAGACTTGGCGCAAATGTTGGCGTTTCGGCTTAAGCGGCTGGAGGCTATGCGTAAAGCAGCAACATCCTTGATGAACCGCAACAGGCTAGGTCGTGAAGTTTTTGCCCGTGGCGACCCTGAACCTGTCCATGTCGTCAAAAAATCAGAATTTTCGGCTACGCTTTATGATCTGCTGACAGCTTATGCGATGCAGCGCCAGCGCCAATCTGTTTCGACCGTACAAATGACAAAGCGCACAGTTTGGTCCTTGCAAGAAGCGCGCGAAGCCTTGCAACGCCTTGTCGGTGTGAGCGAAGAATGGGCGCGGCTTGATAAATTTCTATTCGAATATCTGGTGGACCCCGAACAGCGTACTACCGCCATGGCCTCAAGTTTCTCTGCAAGCTTAGAATTGGTCCGTGAAGGACACCTTGAAATTCGCCAATCTGGCGCTTTTGAGCCAATTTATATGCGTGCTGGCGAGAAGAAAAAGGATGAGCAAAATGTCTGATGACAATGAAACTGACGGCAATGAAACTGGCGACGCAGCAGCCCAGCAAGAGAACGGGCAGCAGAGCGAAAGTGGCGTGGTTATTCCGTTTCAAGCGGCTGATGAGGAGCCTTTGTCAGATGATCAGCGCCATAATTTGCGGATTGTTGAAGCCATTGTATTTGCCTCAGCCGAACCGATTACGTCGATTGCCATTCAAAACCGATTGCCAGATGGGACCGATGTCGCGGCTCTTTTAAATGAACTTCAGCGCCAATTTAAAGGGCGAGGGGTGTCTTTGGTTCAGGTTGCTGGTGGTTGGGCTTTCCGAACGGCTGATGATCTTTCATTCTTGTTGCAGCGCGAGGCAACGGAAACACGCAAGCTCTCTCGTGCTGCCTTAGAAACTCTAGCTATTATCGCCTATCACCAACCCGTAACGCGTGCAGAAATTGAAGAAGTGCGCGGTGTTTCGATCAGTAAAGGCACGCTTGATGTGTTGATGGAAACAGGATGGATCAGAATGCGTGGCCGCCGTCGTGCGCCGGGTCGTCCGGTGACTTATGGCTCTACCGCTGCCTTTCTTGATCATTTCATGCTGGATGGTGTGCAAGACCTACCGGGCCTCGATGAAATCAAAGGTGCAGGCTTGCTCGACAGTGCCATGCCGTCAAATTTCCAAATTCCGCTGCCAAATGATGAAGACGCTTTGCAAGATGATGAAGACCCGTTGGAAGATGATGACGATCTTCTCATGATGGCGGACTTGATTGCAGAGGACGAAAAGGCGTAGAAGCAGCCTATGGCTCGCTTGTTATCTAAAGATAATTCTGAATTTACCGACAGTCCACGGGGTGTGGCTGGTGCTTCCTTTGGTGCGAGCATTTCTTTTGAGAATGTTTCGCGTCAGTTTGAGCAGGTGACGGCCCTGAGTGATGTCTCTTTGGAGGTCAATCCGGGTGAAACCATGTGTTTGCTTGGCGAATCTGGTTGCGGCAAGACCACATTATTGCGGATTGCTGCCGGAATTGAGACGCTGTCTAGCGGTTGCGTTAAAATCAATGACCATGAAGTGTGCGGCGATAAGCACTTCGTACCACCAGAGCGGCGGCGCGTTGGCTTGGTATTTCAAGACTACGCCTTGTTCCCGCATTTGACGATTTTAGAAAACATCATGTTTGGGTTGGCTAATCTAAGCGAGCGGGAGAGAGATGTTGAAGCCCGCCGTGCGCTTCACCGTGTGCAATTGACGGATTATGCTGATGCATATCCACATACCTTATCTGGTGGGCAACAACAGCGTGTCGCGCTTGCGCGGGCTGTCGCGCCACGACCGCAGATTTTACTGTTTGATGAACCGTTTTCCGGTCTTGATACAGTTTTGCGCGAAGAAGTACGTGATGAAACGCTGTCAGTTTTGCGTGAAAGTTCTGCAACTAGCATCATCGTTACCCATGATCCTGAAGAAGCTTTATACCTCGGTGACCGCGTTGCTTTGATGCGGCATGGCAAAATTGAGCAAGTTGGAACTGCCGAAGACCTCTATTTTAGGCCTAAAAATGGCTATGTCGCAGGCTTCTTCGGTGGGTTAAATTCGTTTTCTGCCAAGGTGGATGGCGGCAATGTAACCACCCCGCTTGGCACATTTGCAGCCCCTGGATACCCGAATGGCACTCCCGTTGACATTTTTGTGCGTGTTGAAGGTGTAGAAGTGAAAGATGTTAATGAGCAGGATGGATTAGCCCACGGGCGCGTGCTGAATGAGCGGTTTGCAGGTGATAAACGGCTGATTTCCGTACTTGTTGACGGAAACCGAGATCCATTGCGGCTTAAAATACCAGCGAGACAACGACTTAAGTCGAACTTAGTTTCATTTGTTGTCGATCCCGCATCTGTGCTTATATTTACCAAGACGGACAATTAGTGATTGCGGGGAGCACCTGTTCAGCGCTATCAACTAAATAGACAAACCCAATTATGCGGTAATTTTGCAATTGGGGACAAAAGGCGCTCATAAGCGCAAAGGGAGAAAAATATGTTTGGTTCAATCGGTCCTTGGCAGATTATCATTGTGGCTCTATTGGTCGTGCTTCTTTTTGGACGCGGCAAAATCTCAGAAATGATGGGCGATGTTGCTAAAGGCATCAATAGCTTCAAGAAGGGTCTTAAAGAAGATCCTGAAAAAGCGATTGATCATACAACGACAGAAACTGTTTCTGAAGAAACCAAAGATCAAACGAAAGCTAGCTAAGCTTTCAACATAAAGGCTGCGCTTTGTTGAGCGCGCAAGCATTTGGACGACTATGTTTGATATTGGTATGCAGGAAATTTTGGTGGTCGCGGTTGTTGCGATCATCGTGGTGGGTCCCAAAGACCTGCCAGGGTTATTGCGCTCTGGAGCCAAGTATGTTGGCCAGCTGCGCAATATGGCGCGTGATTTCCAAGGTCAGATGAATGAGGCGATTAAAGAAGCTGATTTGGCTGACCTCAAAAATCTCAATCCGCTCGATGATGTCAAAGGCAGCATTGATAACTATATGGATTCAGCCCGTGCTTTTGATGAGCCGGATGAAGACTATATAGCGGAAGGCGAGGCGCTGGCGTCTGAGGTTCAAGGTGAAGCTATTGATGCGGGACCACCTCCTGCCAAAGCAAAGCCTGCGGCCAAGAAACCAGCAGCTAAAAAACCTGCGGCCAAGAAACCCGCTGCAAAGAAAACTACAGCTAAAAAGCCTGCGGCGAAATCAACGGCTGCAAAACCAGCTGCAAAGAAAACAGCATCACGTGCGAAGGCTGCAAAAAAGCCCGCCAGTGAAGTGTCCTGAGGAATATAAGTAACGATGACAACTCAGGATCAAAACCTCGACGATTCCAAAGCACCTTTAATTGAGCATTTGACCGAACTACGTTCGCGCTTGCTCAAAGCGGTTGTTGCGATTGGTATTGCTTTCGTGGTGTGTTTCATTTTCTCAAATGAGATTTTCGACATTCTTACATGGCCATACATTGTGGCACGTGGCGATGATGAAGCCTTGTTCCAGTATACAGCGCTTCAAGAGTTGTTCTTTACGCAGATGAAGATTGGCTTCTTTGGTGCGATCTTCATTGCATTTCCTGTGATTGCCAGCCAAATATATATGTTCATGGCACCCGGTTTATACCGACATGAACGCTCGGCGTTTTATCCATTCCTAATTGCAACACCGATTCTCTTCATTATCGGTGCTAGTCTTGTCTACTTTGTGGTTATGCCGCTTGCGATTGCTTTCTTCTTGTCACTGGAGCAAACAGGAACCGGCACAACGGCGACCATTACCAACGTTCCCAAAGTGTCGGAATACCTAAGTCTCATCATGACGTTGATTTTCGCCTTTGGTACGGTTTTCCAACTGCCTGTTGTTATGACGCTTTTGGCCCGCATTAATGTGGTGTCGTCTGAAGGTCTTTCGGCGAAACGTAAATACGCAATCGTTTTAGCTTTTGGTGCGGCGGCAATTTTAACACCTCCTGATCCAATCAGTCAGATCAGCCTTGCACTTCCAACGCTCGTTCTCTACGAAGTATCTATCTTCTGTGTGCGCTTCGTGGAACGGCAACGCGAGCGCAACGTGATGGCGAATTTGGCTGATGACGATGAACCAGGTACCGACCTTGTGGAAACACAAGACAACCAAGACATCGACAAAACCTAATTCCAATCGCATTCGATCATTGCCGCGACGACTAGGCAGTTGAACTATGCTTGATATCAAGTGGATTCGCGAAAATCCTGAGGCTCTTGACGCAGCGCTAAAGAAGCGTGGTGCTGAGCCGCTTTCTGCAAAACTAATTGAGCTCGACGATAAGCGTCGTGCTCATTTGACCAAATTGCAAGAAAGTCAGGAGCGCCGTAATTCAGCCTCCAAGGAAATTGGCAAGGCGAAAGCCAACGGCGATGAAGACGCCGCTCAAAAAGCAATTGCTGAAGTTGCTGAGATTAAAGCTTTCATTCAATCTGGCGAAGAGGTTGAGCGCGAACTGAATGAAGCGCTTGAGACTGAACTTTCAGCCATTCCAAATGTGCCGCTTGATGATGTGCCTGTTGGCCTGAGCGAAGATGATAATATTGTCTACCGCACGGTTGGTGACAAACCATCTCTCGGTTTTGCACCTAAAGAGCATTACGAGCTTGGTGAAGCGCTTGAGATTATGGACTTTGAAATGGCAGCTAAGCTTGCTGGTTCACGGTTTGTGATCTTGAAAGGCAAATTAGCGCGTCTTGAACGTGCGCTTGCGCAATTTATGCTTGATCTCCACACAGGTGAAAATGGTTATACGGAAGTGTCGCCACCTTTGTTGGTGCGTGATGATGTTATGTATGGCACGGGGCAATTGCCGAAGTTTGCGGAAGATAGCTTCAAAACAACCGATGGCCGCTGGCTGATCCCAACAGCTGAAGTGCCGCTGACGAATTTGGTGCGTGATAGCATTTTGGAAGAGAAGAACCTTCCTTTGCGCATGACAGCCTTCACACCATGCTTCCGTTCCGAGGCAGGTTCTGCTGGCCGTGATACGCGCGGCATGTTGCGGGTTCACCAGTTCCCGAAAGTGGAAATGGTGTCGATTACGAAGGTTGAGGAATCAGAAGCCGAACTTGAGCGTATGCTTGGGTGTGCGGAAGAAGTGTTGAAGCGCCTTGATATTCATTACCGTGTCATGACGCTTTGTTCTGGTGATATGGGCTTTGGTGCGCGTAAGACATACGACATTGAAGTGTGGTTGCCGGGGCAAGATGCCTACCGTGAGATTTCGTCTTGTTCTGTGTGTGGAGACTTCCAAGCCCGTCGCATGAATGCACGTTACCGTGTTGAGGGTGAGAAGAAGCCAACTTATTGCCACACGCTCAACGGTTCTGGCCTTGCGGTTGGTCGCACACTGATTGCGGTTTTGGAAAATTATCAAAACGAAGATGGCAGCATCAACGTTCCTGAGGTTTTGCAACCTTATATGGGTGGTCTAAGCGTTATCTCTTAAACTCAATCACCAACCAGTTAAGCGGGTAGGGCGCATGCGCATACTTCTAGTCAATGATGACGGCTTTCATGCGCCGGGCTTTGAGGTCCTGCGCAAGATTGCGGCTGAGTTGTCAGATGATGTGTGGGCTGTAGCGCCTGCAACAGACCAAAGCGGCCTCTCGCATTCTATCACTCTGTCACATCCTTTGCGCTTTACTAAACATGGTGAGCGTGACTTCGCCATCACTGGTACACCGACTGATTGTGTAATTATGGGTGTGAAGGAGTTTATGCCGTCGCCTCCTGATTTGATCTTGTCGGGCGTCAATCATGGGCAGAACGCTGCCAACGACGTCACGTACTCCGGCACGGCTGCAGGTGCTATGGAAGGATCGATTTTAGGCATTCGCTCTTTTGCTTTGTCTTTGCGGGTTGATTGGAGCGGTGAACGCATTGCCTATTGGGATACGCCGCTAAAACATGCGCCTTCCATTATTAATCGCACTTTAGATATTGGGTTTGATCCCTCAACTTTCATTAATGTGAATTTTCCAGACCGTCCCGCTGATCAAGTGCAGGGTGAAAAGCTGGTGCCGCAAGGGTCGCTTGATCATGAGTTATCTGGCGAGCATAGACGAGACGGGCGGGGACACTCTTATTATTGGCTGACTTTCCAAGCGGGCGACATCACGTCAAAAGGCGATAGTGATATTGCAGCACTACGTGAGGGGTATACGACCATCACACCAATGCGGCCTGATTATACGGACCGTTCTGCGCTAGCAGCGTTGTCGAAAGACTGGAAACAATCATAACAATGGCTGTGTCAAAATTCATAACCTATGCAGCATTACCGTTAGCGCCCTTGTTCTTTGCGTCGAATATGTTGTTTGGCAAGGCGATTATTACAGGCGTTGAGCCGTGGACTTTGGCGTTTGTGCGCTGGGGTGTTGTATTTTTGATTTTGTTTCCTTTCGCCGCGAAATCACTTTGGCGCCACAAAGGGCGTTTGGCTTCTCTCTTTTCCATGTTCGGTGTGATGGGGTTCTTGGGCATGTGGATTTGCGGGGCGATTGTTTATTTCGCACTGACAAAAACATCTGGAACCAATGCCATTTTGATCTATCTGTCCTCACCAGTTTTGATTGTGCTGTTTGAAGCAATCTATCGTGGCCGTCGTATTTCATTTCGTGAGGGGCTTGGCATATTGATTGCTTCATTCGGGGTATTGGTGATTTTGATGCGCGGTGATGTTGAAAACGCCTATGCGTTTAATTTCAACATTGGTGATATCGCCATGGTTGCGGCCGCTATTGCATGGGCGGTGTATTCGGTGATGTTTAAATCGGATCAATTGACCGGATTGCCCAGCCTCATGCTTTTGTGCGTGTTCAGTTTGATGGGTGCTTTAACGCTCGCGCCATTTGCAGCGTTTGAATTGACCTATGTTGCAAGTTTGCCGAGTGAGCCGACAATTTGGTTTGGTATTGCTGGGATTGTCTTTAGCTCATCAATTGCCGCGTTTTTGGCTTATCAACATTCTGTTCGTGTCGCAGGCCCTGCGATCGCTGGCATTTTCATGTATTTGCTGCCAGTTTACGGTGTAGGTCTTGCGGTGTTGCTTTTGGGCGAAAGTTTTGAGCAATTTCATATGATTGGAATTTTGACTATTTTGGGAGGTGTTATTCTCGCAACCTTTCCCACTGATCTAATAAAGCGCAAAGCTTTGAAGAAGGAACGTCTAGCGTAATGAATTCAACTTATTCCGCATCTGATGGAAATCAACACGCTGAAGAAATGATGGCATTGATTTTAGCGATCAGGGAGCAGGGGATTATGGACCCTGACATGATGCGACTTTTTGAAAAATTTCCAAGACGCTCGTTTCTCAATCCTGGTTATGTGAGAGCCACACTGAAGCCTAATAGCGCGGCACCTATTCCTTGCGGTCAATTGCAGAGTGCGCCTTCAATCGTTTCAACCATCATTCAAGAATTGAATTTAGAGACCAATCACAAAATTTTGGAAATTGGAACGGGCTCTGGTTATCAATCCGCATTGCTGGCGAGCCTTTGTCGCCGTCTTTATACGATAGAGCGGTTTAGAACCTTGGTTGATGATTTTGAGAGGCGAATTGCAACCATGCGCATTGGTAATATCGTTATGCGTTTTGCCGATGGAATGCTGGGTTGGCCCGAACAAGATAATTTTGATAGCATTGTTATAAACGCAGGAATAAGTTCCGTTCCGTCAATTTTATCGGATCAACTTAAGATGGGTGGACGATTAATTGCCCCAATTCTTCAATCAAAAGCAACATGCGAATTAACCCTACACGTGAAGGTTGAGCAGGGTTTTGAGACCAAAAAATTGGCAACTGTCCGTTATCTCCCAATAATTTCGGGTACTGCTTACAGACTTTAAGAGTTTTTTTAGGTTACTGCTTTCTAATGCCCTCAGTAAAAATTGCGAACTGAGTTGTGTTATGAGTACTCGCTTTAAAGGCCCCCGCGCCAAATTTCTTAGAAATGTTGCATGTCTGACCCTTGTTTCAGCAGCCGCTGCCGGTTGTAGTGAAGGGGCGGCTCGCTTTACTGATCCACTGTTTACGGCCTCGGTGCCGCAGCAGCCTCAGTTGGCAAGTCAGTTTGGAGGAGCGACACAAGTCGCCTCTGTTGCCTCCCGTGTTCGGCAAAATGTTCCCCAACGGTTGGATGTTCTTCAGCCGCAATTTTCGCAGCAAGATACATTCAATGCGAAAAACTTGGGTAGCGGTGTAATTTCTGCTGCTGGTATTCCACAGCAGTTGAATACTCAACCGCAGCAAGCCGTTCTTGGTCAGCAGTTTCCAAGTTTCCCATCTCGGCCAACATTGACGCAGCAACCAAGCTCGATTGCGCGTCAGTCTTTGCCGCCAGTTCAGCAGTTGCCTCAATCGTCGATTTTAGCGTCTACGCCTAGTAACGGCGGTCGTTTGACCTTGGCACAAGCGCAAGCAATCAATGACCCCGAAGCTGGTCCGCAAATTGGGCAAGGTGTTCCGTTAAATAATCAATTGGCTGCTGCCCAAGTGCAACCGTCAACTGGTTTCGGTGCGCCTCAGCAATCTTTTGAGGTGGGTACAGATTGGACGCGTAAATATTCGCCAATTCCAACACAAAGCCCAGCGCCTAAGTTGTCTTCGACACTTAACGGGTCAGGTCCAAAGGCCTATACGCCTCCGCAAGGGGTTTATACAGCTGATGTTGATCGTCTTTCGACCAGTTCAATTTCTAGATTCACTGAACCAAAGGTCATTCGTTCATCTGTCACATCGTCGCCAACTGCGCAGGTAATCCGCAGTCAACCGACACAAATTGATAGACAGGTGACAGCAAGTGTTCCGGCTAGCGCACAATCGCAAAAATCCAACAACGGTTGGTCAAACGCTGGTGGTACTTATGTCGCTTTGAAATCTGGTGAGACGCTTTATTCTTTGTCACGTCGCTATGGTGTGCCAGTTGACGCGATTGCGAGTTCAAATGGTATCACTAATCCAAGCACAGTGCGGGTTGGTCAGAAAATTTTGATACCAACCTATGTATACGCTCCAAATGTCGGCGTTTCTGCGCCAGATGCAAACAAACGCGTTGCAAATGCATCCAGCGGAACATTGCGTCCTCAAACAGTGCGTTCATCAGTTGACCCGACTACGACTGCTTCAATAGCGCCAGCAAGATCGCTTGCTCCGAAGGTGGCCACGAACGGTCAATCGTTTGGTGCCCATAAAGTTCAATCTGGCGATACATTGTCTAAGATTGGTCGTCTTCACGGGACAAGCGTTGCTTCAATCAAAGCGGCGAATGGCATCAGTGATGGAAACGTCATTCGAGTTGGTCAAGTCTTGAGTATTCCAGGTTCAAAGCAGGCTGCTTCGAACGTTAGTGCTAAGCAAAGCGTTGCTGCTTTGCCGCGATTGGATAAATCAGTAACCGGTTTTGTACCGTCACAGCCACTTCCTGCGGTTGTTTCTCCGACTAATCGTGTTGCTGCTGTGCCTCGTTCGCGTCCAAACTATGCGGCTGCAAAAACAGTTGCGCGTGGATCAACAACTGGGCAACCGAAAGTTAATCCTGTGCGCCGTATTGCTTCGGCTCAAACTGTAGCGCCTACCCAAAAGGTAGCACCTGCGGTTGATCCAATCACAACGGCTTCTACTAAAAATCCGACAGCAACATCGTCTTCTGGGTTTAAATGGCCAGTACGTGGTGATGTGGTTGGGCATTTTGGTCAGAAAAACGCAGGCATTAACATTGCAGTTCCAGAAGGAACGCCAGTTCGTGCCGCTGCTGCTGGTGAAGTAATTTATGCAGCGAATGGTTTGGCTGATTATGGTCAACTCGTTCTTGTGCGCCACAGTAATGGCTTCGTGACAGCTTATGCTCACAACAAAGCACTGACGGTGAAACGCGGTGAGCGTGTGCGTCAAGGTCAAGTTGTTGCTAAATCAGGTAAATCTGGTTCAGTCTCTTCGCCTCAGCTACACTTCGAAATCCGCGACGGTAAGACACCGGTCAATCCGATGGCTCACCTTGCAGGTTAGTTAGAGCATTAATCTAAGTGAATTGTCTGGCCGGTTCTTCCGGCCAGATCTTGTATATACTGCCAAGCGACACGACCCGAGCGATTGCCTCGGGTTTTTGCCCATTCTAGGGCTTCATGTCGTAATTGCTCCGCGTCTATTTTCAGCTCATAACGCGCCACATAGCCCTCAATCATCGCCATATAGTCGTCTTGCGTGCACTTGTGGAACCCAAGCCACAGGCCAAAGCGATCGGAAAGCGAAACCTTTTCTTCTGTCGCTTCTGACGGATTAATTGCCGTTGCTCGTTCGTTTTCCATCATATCGCGAGGAATGAGGTGGCGACGGTTGGATGTGGCGTAAAAAATTACGTTGTCAGGGCGGCCTTCAACGCCACCATCAAGCGCGCTTTTGAGAGATTTGTAGCTGGCGTCATCTCCATCAAAGGAAAGATCATCACAAAAGATGATGAAGCGGTCTTTGGTGTTCTTTAGAAGCCGCATGAGTTGCGGCAGGCTATCAATATCTTCGCGGTGGATTTCGATGAGTTTTAGTCCGTGAGAGAGACCTGATTGTTGCATTTCATCATTGATGACACGGTGAGCAGCTTTCACGACCGAACTCTTGCCCATGCCTCGTGCGCCCCACATCAGCACATTGTTGGCCGCATATCCGTTTGCGAATTGGCGTGTGTTTTCAACGAGCTTATCTCGTACAAGTTCGATGCCTACAAGTAGATCGATTGGTACGCGGTTTATGGTGTCGACAGCTTGCAAGAAACCATCTTCAGCCCGCCACAAATAGGCGTCTGCAACCGTCGGGTCAAAGGCTGGCGGGGCTTGAGGCACCATTTGGGCGACAAGGCTGGTTAAAGCCTCAAGTTTGTCGTTTAGAGCACGAATTGCATCATCAGCCATTGTATCAGTCCGCAAATTGCTTAAGTGAAGGATTACACAGTGAAAATGAGGTAGCGTGGTAACGCTGCTTGGATCAAGGAAAAAGGCACTTTAATCCTGTCGTTTTGTTACCTAATTGTGGGCTTATTGGGATTTGTCGGTTTATGCAGGCGAAAAGCGCTAGGTTTAGGTCTGGATTTGTGCGATCAGGAATTGCAAATCACTAAAGGAATTGTATAGTCCGGCAACTTTTGACCGATTGGTTTAGTATTGTGCGGCCTGTCTGTCCTTAAACCGGAATTTATGAAGGAATTATCATGTTTATTACACCAGCATTTGCCCAAGCAGCCGGCGGCGGTGAGCCAGGCGGACTTTTGTTCAGCCTCCTGCCATTTGTTGCGATTTTCGGAATTATGTATTTCTTTATCCTGCGTCCACAGCGTCAACGCATGAAGGCACACCAAGAGATGATCGACAATGTACGTCGTGGCGATAATGTTGTCATGAATGGCGGTATTATCGGTAAGGTGACTAAGGTTAGTGATGATGCTGAGATTGAGATCGAAATTGCTAAAGACGTTAAGGTCAAAGCATTTCGCGGCATGATCCACGAAGTACGCGCAAAAGGCGAACCAGCGAAAGCTGAATAACGCAGAACGAATACAATTCCCTCATTTGAGATTATAAAATGACCCATTTTTCCGTTTGGAAATCCACGCTTATCCTTCTCACAGTCCTGTTGGGTGTGGTCTATGCCGCTCCTAACCTATTCAGTGAGGAAGAAGTAAGCGCTTGGCCTTCTTTCTTGCCGCAAGACCAAATGGTTTTGGGGCTTGATCTGCAAGGTGGGTCTCATTTGCTTATTCAAGTTGAGCGTGAGGGTCTCGTTAAAGAGCGGGTGCAAAACCTGCGTGCTGATGTTTTGCGTGCTTTGAGTGGCCGCAATGCGGATGGATCACGTGAGGAGCGGATTAAAGCATCACGTGCTGCTGTTGTTGGTGATCGTGCTGTTCAGTTTCGTCTAACTGATGAAGCAGATACTGCCCGTGCTCGTGAGGCGTTGCAGACGGTTGTTCAACCAAGTTTGACGAATGTGTTTACCGGTACGCCGACCACAGAAGTAGCAATGAGCAATAATGGCTCTTTA